>WTGR01000070.1:4879-6069 GCA_011523485.1 Acidobacteriota bacterium | reverse complement strand
CAGTACGCCGGTGACGATCCCGAAGAGGGCGGCGCCGGCGAAGAGGCTCAGGATGACGGCTTGACGCACGTAGCGGTTCGGTGCAGGAGCCACGCGGTTCTCCTCGTTGATGCCACGGGGGACGGAACGAATATAGCACGGGCGCGGGATGATTCGGACTCGCCCCGGCGAAAGGCGCTTACTTGACAAGAGGCAGCTAAGATTATATGTTTTCAGCATTGATATGGTTAGGGCCGTGCGCCAGTGGGGCGCGGTGATTTCGCACGGGGGCAACCGCCGCCGCGCGCGAAGGAACAGCAACAGATGAGCAAGATAATCGGGATCGATCTGGGCACGACGAACTCCGTCGTGGCGGTCATCGAGGGTGGCGAGCCGACCGTCATCGCCAATCCGGAGGGAAGCCGGCTGACGCCGTCGGTCGTGGCGTTCGCGAAGTCCGACGAACGGCTCGTGGGTCAGGTCGCCAAGCGGCAGGCGGTGACCAACCCCGAGAACACGGTCTTCTCGATCAAGCGGTTCATGGGGCGCCGCTTCGACGAAGTGAACGAAGAGATGGCGATGGTGCCCTACGAGGTGGTGCGCGCGAAGAACGGCGACGCGCGGGTCAGGGCGGGCGGCAAGGAGCTGTCGCCGCCCGAGTTGTCGGCGATGGTGCTGCAGAAGCTGAAGCAGGCGGCCGAGGAGTACCTCGGGCAGTCCGTCACGAAGGCGGTCATCACCGTGCCCGCCTACTTCAACGACGCGCAGCGCCAGGCCACCAAGGACGCCGGGCAGATCGCCGGACTCGAGGTGCTGCGGATCGTCAACGAGCCGACGGCGGCCGCGCTCGCCTACGGGCTCGACAAGAAGACCGACGAGACCATCGCGGTGTACGACTTCGGCGGCGGCACCTTCGACATCTCGATTCTGGAGGTGGGCGAGGGCGTGGTCGAGGTCAAGGCCACCAACGGCGACACGCATCTCGGCGGCGACAACCTGGATCAGGTGGTCATCGACTGGATCGTCGGCGAGTTCAAGCGCGAGGAGGGCATCGACCTCAGCCGCGACCCGATGGCGCTTCAACGCCTCAAGGAGGCGGCCGAGAAGGCCAAGATGGAGCTGTCGACGGTAGTGGAGACCGAGATCAACCTGCCGTTCATCACCGCCGACGCGTCCGGACCCAAGCATCTGCAGAAGAAGCTGACGCGGGC
>WTGR01000070.1:0-4779 GCA_011523485.1 Acidobacteriota bacterium | reverse complement strand
TGTCGCTCGGCATCGAGACCCTCGGGGGGGTCATGACGTCGCTGATTCAGCGCAACACGACCATTCCCACCAAGAAGAGCGAGACCTTCTCGACCGCGGCCGACAACCAGCCCAGCGTCGAGGTGCACGTCCTGCAGGGCGAACGCTCGATGGCGAAGGACAACCGGACGCTCGGCAAGTTCCATCTCGACGGCATTCCGCCCGCGCCGCGGGGCGTGCCGCAGATCGAGGTGACTTTCGACATCGACGCGAACGGCATCGTCAACGTGTCGGCCAAGGACCTCGGGACCGGCAAGCAGCAGCAGATCACCATCACGGCGTCGAGCGGCCTCGGCAAGGACGAGGTCGACAGGATGATGCGGGACGCCGAGTCGCACGCCGACGAGGACAAGGCCCGCAAGCAGGAGGTGGAGACCCGCAACCGTGCGGACCAGGCGGCCTATGCCGCCGAGCGGATGCTGAAGGACGCCGGGGACAAGCTGTCGGCGGAAGAGCGGAAGCCGGTCGAGGAGGCGGTGGCGGGGCTGAAGAAGGCCATCGAGGGCGGCGACGCAGCCGCGATCGACCAGGCGCTGGAGACGCTGAACGCGGCCCAGCAGGCGGCGGCCCAGACGCTGTACGCGAAGACCGCGCAGGCGGCGCCGGGCGCGGACGGCGGATCCGGACCGGGCCCGGGGCCGGGGCCCGACGCGGGTCCCGAAGCCGGCGGCGGCCCGGGCGGGCCGCGGACCGGGAACGGGGCTGAAGAAGGCCATCGAGGGCGGCGACGCAGCCGCGATCGACCAGGCGCTGGAGACGCTGAACGCGGCCCAGCAGGCGGCGGCCCAGACGCTGTACGCGAAGACCGCGCAGGCGGCGCCGGGCGCGGACGGCGGATCCGGACCGGGCCCGGGGCCGGGGCCCGACGCGGGTCCCGAAGCCGGCGGCGGCCCGGGCGGGCCGCGGACCGGGAACGCGGGAGACGTCATCGATGCGGAGGTCGTCGAGGACGGGAAGCCGTAACTCGCCGGACGGTGGAGGTGGCGCCCGGTGGACCAGGTGGACTTCTACGTCGTGCTCGGCGTTGAGCGCTCGGCGACGCGGGATGAGGTGAGCCGCGCCTACCGCCGTCTCTCCCGGCGCTATCACCCGGGAATCAATCCGGGCGACGGCGAGGCCGCGGCGTTCTTCAGAATCGTGACCGAGGCGTACGAGACCCTGCGCGACCCGGCCCGGCGCCGGGAGTACGACGCGCATGGCGCGCCCGAGGACGTTCCCCGTCCGGCCGCGATCGAGTTCCAGGGGTTCGACTTTTCGCCGAGCGGCAGCGGCGGCGGGAGCTCGGCGACGTTCGAGGAGCTGTTCTCCGACGTGTTCGCGGCCCAGGCGTCGCGCGGGGCGCCGGCCGGCGGTCAGCCCGAGCGCGGGGGGGATCTGTTCGGGGAGATCGCCCTCTCGTTCGAGGAAGCGGTGCGCGGTACCGAACGCCGGTTGACCGTCACCCGGCTCGACGTCTGCGGCGACTGCGGTGGAACCGGGCGGCGCCGCGCCGCCGAGACGCGCTGCGGCGATTGTCAGGGCACGGGCGCGACGCGCCGCCGCCGCGGGCACATGGTGTTCGCGATGCGTTGCGCCTTCTGCGAGGGAACGGGAAGCCTTCGCTTCCGCCCCTGCGCGGCCTGCCGCGAGAGCGGCATCGCGGCGCGCGACGAGGAGATCGCCATCCACGTGCCGGCAGGCGTGGACGACGGCTCTCGGCTGCGGATAGAGGCCAGGGGCAACGCCGGGATCCGGGGTGGCGAGCCGGGCGACCTCTATATCGTGGTGAAGGTCGGCCCGCACCGGTTCCTGCGGCGCGAGGGGCCGGATCTGCATGTCGACCTGCCGATCGCCATTCACGAGGCGGCGCTCGGCGCGGCGGTGGACGTGCCGACCCTCGACGGCGCCGCGCGTCTGCGGGTGCCGCCCGGTACGCGCTCCGGCCAGCGGTTTCGGCTGCGGGAGTACGGCGTGCCGTCGCCGCGCGGCGACGGGGGCCGGGGCGACCTCGTCGTGGCGGTGAAGGTCGTGCTGCCCGCCGTCGACGACGAGCGGTCGAAGGCGCTGCTGCGGGAGTTCGGCCGGATCCACGGGGCGGACGTCCGCAAGGACCTTTTCGAAGACTGACGCACATGCCGGCCAAGCAGACGGGCGCGGGACCGTACATGATCAGCGTGGTGGCGCAACGCTACAAGATCCACCCGCAGACGCTGCGCCTCTACGAGCGCGAAGGGCTGCTCAAGCCGTCGCGCACCGACGGCAACACGAGGCTGTACGGCGAGGAGGACATCGAGCGGCTCGAGACCATCCTCTCGCTGACGCGCGACCTCGGCGTGAACCTCGCCGGCGTGGAGATCATCCTCAACATGCGCGAGAAGATGGCCCGCATGCAGCACGAGGTCAACGAGTTCATGCACTACGTCAAGCAGGAGCTCACCCGCGGCGTGGGCGACTGGGAGCAGCGTCTCGGGACCGCGCTCGTCAAGTCGCCGCCCACCGAGCTCGTCCGGCCCGCTCCGGCCGAGCCGACGGAGGCGCCGGACGCCGACTCCCCGGGGCCCCGCGCCCGCCGTCCGCCGCCCGCCTGAGCTCTCTCGAGGGCTGCTAAGCTTGTCCGGTGGCGGCGAGGGGACGTGCACGGGCGGAGGCGGACTGTCCGGACTGCCGGGGTACCGGATGGCGTACGCGCTCCGTCGCCGGGGCGCGCCGCGCGGAACGGTGCGATTGCTGGCGCGCCGGCGTCGCGCAGCAGATGCTGGCGCGGGCCCGGATTCCGGCGCGCTACTCGAAGTGCGACTTCTCGACGTTCGTCACCTACGAGAACGAGAAGCTGCAGCGCGCCTTCCGGAAGGCGCAGGAGTTCGCCGCCGCGTTTCCCGTCGTAGACAAGGGGCTCCTGTTCATCGGGCCTCCCGGCATCGGCAAGACCCACGTCGCCGTGTCGGTGCTGCGCGAGGTCGTGCTGAAGGGCATGCGGGGCGTCTACTACGACACGCGCTCGCTGTTGAGCACGATCCGGAGCACCTACAATCCGGTCACCCGCGCCTCGGAGGCGGAGGTCCTCGCGGAGGTCATGCAGGCCGAGCTGCTCGTGCTCGACGATCTGGGGGCGGAGCGACTGACCGATTGGGTCGAGGAGACGATGCACCTCATCGTCAACACCCGCTACAACGAGAAGCGTCCGACGGTGTTCACGACGAACTACGAGGACGTCTCCGACGTCCAGAATCTCGACTCGCTGTTCGTCCGCGTGGGTTACCGCCTCCATTCACGGCTGCGCGAGATGTGCGAGTTCCTCGAGTACGACGGGCCCGACTACCGCGATTTCGAGCACCCGCCGACCGCGGAGTTCCTGTACCAGAAGTGGAAGATGGGACCGAGCCGTCCCACCGGGCCGTCCGCCTCACCGTCCGGGCGCCTGCCGCAGCGGACGTCGGGGCGGGCCCGCGCGCGGTTGCCCGAAGGGCAGCTCGATCTCGGTTGGGCGGGAGGCAGGGCCGGCACCTGAATCGGGCCGGCCGCGGCGCACCCGGAGTCGGGGAGGACGAAGTGGGCGTGCCGCGCAACGAGCGGCTCCGGCGCGACCGAGACGTGAAGGGTGGGGGCGCTCTCGGCCTCTACGTGCACGTCCCGTTCTGCGCGGCGATCTGCGGGTACTGCAACTTCAACCGGGGACTGCTGGACGAGGACCTCAAGCGGGCCTACGTGGCGGCGCTGACGCGCGAGATCGAACGCGGCGGCGACGGGCGGCGGGTCGATTCGATCTTCTTCGGCGGCGGGACGCCGTCGCTGCTCGCCGTCGAGGAGGTCGCCCGTGTGCTCGACGCCTGCCGCCGGGCGTTCGACGTTGCTCCGGACGTGGAGGCCACGCTCGAGATGAATCCGGAGTCGTGCGGCGCCGACTACGTGTCCGGGCTGCTCGGTACGGGGATCAACCGCATCAGCCTGGGCGTGCAGTCGTTCCACGACGGCGAGCTCGCGCGCCTCGGCCGCGCGCATTCCGCGGAGCGCGCCCGCGCGGCGTTCGCGGCGCTCCGCGAGGCCGGGTGCGGGAACGTGAGTCTCGACATGATGCTCTGGCTGCCGGCCCAGACGCGCGCCGCGTGCGCCGCGTCGGTCGAGGCGCTGGTGGCGCTGGCCCCGGAGCACGCGTCCCTGTACATGCTGGAGCTGTACCCGAACGCGCCGTTGCGGGAAGAGGCGGCGCGGCGCGGCTGGTCGCAGGCGCCCGACGAGGACGCGGCCGCGATGTATCTCGACGCCTTCGCGCGGACCGACGCCGCGGGGTACGAGCAGTACGAGATCTCCAACGTCGCGCGCCCGGGCCGGCGGTCGCGCCACAACCTCAAGTACTGGCGGGACGGCGAGTGGCTGGGCTTCGGGTGCGGCGCGCACTCGACCCGGGGCGGCGTACGGTGGAAGAATCTCTCGGAGACCGCGCGTTACGTGGCTGCGGTCGAGCGGGGTGCGCCGGTTGCGGAGACGCGCCGCCGCCTGTCGCTGGATGAGCGGCTCGGGGATGCGCTGTTCACCGGCCTCCGCCTCGCCGAGGGGATCGACGCCGCCGTCGTCGGGAGGCGTTACGGCGTCGACCTGGAAGCGAGATACGGGTCCGACGTCGGCCGTTTCGTCGACGCGGGCTGGATGATCGCCGCCGGCGGCCGGTGGCGCCTGACCCGCGCCGGGATGCTGATTTCGAACGAGTTGCTGGGTACTTTCGTCTAGGGGGGGCGGTACGGTAAAGTATCCGCTCTTTTCCGG
>WTGR01000194.1 GCA_011523485.1 Acidobacteriota bacterium | reverse complement strand
CCGGGACCGCTCCGCCGGTGCGTACCCCCCGGGAACGTATGGCAGCGCCGAGAGGGGCGAGGCTCTCGATCTCCTCTACGCGCGCAGGTCGTAGCAGAGCAGTCGCGGGCCCGCCCCGGTGAGGAGATCCCGCGCGTTCTGCGTCACGTAGAGCAGACCGCGGGACAGCACCGGCAGGCTCCACGACTCGCGGGCCGCGAAGAGCCAGCCGCGCGAGATCTCCGTGTAGCCGTCCGGCGTCAGGTCCAGCCACAGCAGGTGCCCCAGCTCGCCCAGGGCCAGGAACTGCCCGTCCGCGGCGAGCAGCGACCCGCGCGCGGTGCCCAGGATCTGCTCGTACTCGCGCCCGTCGATGGTGAACGTCTCCCGCCACTGCGGAACCGCGCGCCACACCGCCTCGCCCGTGGCGGCATCGATGCAGGCGAGCGAGGAGTCCCCCATGTTGCGGCCGTCGAAGCCGTACAGATGGCCGTCCCGGTGAATGGGCGTATTGAAGTGCAGCGCGAACTCACGCGTCGTCCACGCCACCTCGTGCGTGAAGTCGGGCCGCACCTTGACGAGGGCGCCGCCGGCGCGATAGCTCGCGGTGATGAACACCTTGTCGTCGAAGACGACCGGGCACGCGGCATTGACCGACTCGTAGGTGCGGCTGCGCCACGGAAAGGCGAAGTCCACCTCGCCGTTCGCCGGGTCGATGGACATGAGCCCGCCGGACGGGGGCCGCGACTCCCCGCCCGCGAACACGAACACCCTGCGCTCGCCGTGCACGACGGCCGGCACCGGCGAGGCGTAGCTCGCGCCCCATTCGTCGCCGGCCCGCCAGACCTCGTCGCCGGTCTCCAGGTCCAGCGCCGCAACGGTCGGTCCGCCCGGCGCGCCGACGTTGACGATCAGCAGACCGCCCTCGATGAGCGGCGTCGAGCTGATGCCGAAGAAGTCCTGCCGCACGTTGTACGCGCTGCGCAGATCGGACCGCCAGACGACGCGGCCGGTCTCCAGCTCCATCGCGTGGACCCGCCCCTCGGCGCCGACCGTGTAGACCCGGCCGCCTGCGGCGTCGACGACGGGGCTCGAACGGGGGCCGTTGTTGTACCCGTACCGATCGCGGTACGCCGAGGGATACCGCAGGCGCCAGTGGGTGGCGCCGGTCTCGGGGTGCAGACACTCGACGATCTCCTCGTCGTCGACCCGGTGCAGGTAGACGAGACGGTCGCCGTGAATCGCGGGTGACGCGTAGCCCGAACCGGTGGGCAACTCCCAGACGAGCGGCGGCGGCAGGGTCCGGCTGAGCCGCGTCTCGGTCGACTCGCCGTTGTGGGTTGGCCCCAGAAAGGACGTCCAGTCGTGGGTGACGGCGTCCGCCGCCAGCGGCCGCGGGGCGCCGTGCACTATCGCACGGCCGGCCCCGGCCTGAACGCCCGCGGCCTGCTGCGGGCCCGGCGCCGACCGCCCCGCGGCGACGGGCGGCGCGAGGACAGGCGCGGCCAGCGCCGCGATCGCCGAGCGCCGCGACATCAGTCGCATGCGTTGCGTCCTCGCAAGGAAATGCTCCACACGTCCCTGGTCCCGCATCGTCGGCGGCACAGCTCTCCGCGACGCAAACTCCTCAATGGGGGCGATACGAAAGGACCAGGAACGCCCCCGCCGCGGCCATCAGGATGCCCAGGAAGAACAGCGGCGACGGGCTCTCCTGCGGCGGATTGTAGAGCATCGCGACGAACACGCTCACCACCGGCGCGCCGGCGAAGACCAGGGGCGGCACGACGTTCGGCCGGCCGCCGTTGACCAGGGCCAGGACGATGCCGAGCGCGCCCACCGCACCCAGCACGCCGGCGGCGAACGTGAACAGCATGCCGTTCGGGTTGTCGCCGAACAGATTCCACGTACCGGCGCGGGCGATCATCATCCCCGGCACGGCGATTGCGACAACCAGATAAGCCGCCCCGACCATCAGGAAGGCATGCACGCCGCTGCTGCCGAGGGCCTGCTGCCCGCGATGCAGCGTCGGGATGTAGGTCCCCCAGCTCAGCACCGTCATCACGACGAAAGGCAACCACGTACGCATGGATCGTCTTCCTTCCGAGAGAAACGAGAACAGAAGAAAAGGCCCGCCCCAGTGCACTGAGACGGGCCCGTGAGAGTCGCGTGTCGAGACCGGCGCACTGCACCGGTCAGCCGGTGTCCTGCATCAACGGACCGACGTCACGGCCTGCGTGTCCTTGCGCCGCGCGCCGGCCATGATGCCTTCCATACCGATGTTGCCCTCGTGGCAGGCGTACTCGAACAGCGGACCGTCGGTCCGCCGCAGCGGCATCATCGCCGTCCACGGCCCCGTGAAGTTGTTCGGATCCTCGACGGTGAACTCGTACATCACGGTATCCGGATCCATGCGCCGGAACCGCTCGACCAGGTAGGTGTCCGCCGACGAGCCGCCCAGGCTGGTCTCCCGCAGGAAGTTCCTCGTCTCGACGACGAGGGTCTCCCCTTCCCAGCGCCCGCGCGAGTCGCCCGACCACTGCCGGAGCTCGCCGTGCGGCCGGCCGTCGATGGGAATGATGCGCGCGTTGTGCACCATCTCGTTCAGGATGACGACGTAGCCCGGCACCTGGAAGATCTGCACGTTGTTGTTGTAGGCGCTCGAGACCATCGGCGGCCCGGCATTGAAGCCCATGATGCAGCGGTCCGCGAGGCTGCGGTCCGTGTAGTGGTCCGCGAACCCGTTGCGCAGGTTGAGCCGGCGGATCTGCGCCGCCTCCTGGTACTCCGGCTTGAACGGGATGCGCCCGCTAGGCGGATCGACCACGAGCGACGTCCGCTTGTCGGCGGTCAGCTCGATGCCCCGCTCGTACCAGAACTCGTTGTACGACAGCACGCCGCCCTCGGCCCGCGACTGATAGCCGGCGTTCGGGGCGCCCGTGATCGGGTCGAACAGGTCGCGGTTCAGACGGATCCGCTCGGAGGCCTCGAACTGGGCCGCCTCCTCGGCACCGAGCCTCTCCTGTCCCTCGAGTGCGGCCGGGCGCTGCAACGGGGTCAGGGTCCGGAAGGTGAAGATGCCGGAAATGTGCGGCTGGCCGTCCGGGGTCCGCATCACCGTCTCCGACTCGGCCGACTGGGCGCTTGCGGGAATCGCCGCCGCTACCGTCGCGGCGAGCGCCATTGCGACGACCATCACGAATCGCTGATTCATCTGGAATCCTCCATGCGCTGCAACGGAAACGCCAATCCTACCCCGGAATCGCCACCCGTTCAAACGTCGCCCGGCGGGCGCGCACGTGAGATTCGTGAGGATGAAGGCCAAGCGGCTTCCTGCAGCTCTGCTGACCTGCACTGCCACGCCAGTTCTTGACAAATACTCATTCATTGATTATCATAAAAGCATCGACATATTGGCATTGTATGAACAGGTAGACCTGAATACAGATTTCAAGAGAGTTGGCTAAAGAGGGCATTGAGTGACGAAAGGCTTGATTGCATGCCGCACACCGAACCGTTCGACGGAAATACCGCCAGGCGATTGATCAGAGATTGCATGACCCGCGGGAGCGTGAGATGGACCGATCACGTACTCGAACGGTGCTCGGAGCGGGGACTCACGACGGTCGACTGTGTCAACGCGTTGAGATCCGGCGTAGTCGATCCCGCGGAATGGGAAAACGGAGCCTGGCGCTATCGTGTGCGCGCCGGGCCGATCACCGTGGTGATCGCCTTTCGTGACGCGCGAACGCTCACCGTGATTACGGCATGGACATGAAGTGCTTCGGCTGCGGCCACGAGATGACCACCGGCAGGGAGAACGTCAAGTACGACGCGTGCGGGCTGCCGGGGGTGACCCTCGTCGACATCGAGGTCAGTCGGTGCGGCCACTGTGGTCAATACGAGGTTGCGATTCCCCGGATTGACGAACTGCACCGCGCGATGGCCATTGCCGTCGCGCGCAAGTCGGCGCGACTGACGCCGGCGGAAGTCCGGTTCCTCCGGACCACCCTCGGGTGGTCCGGCAGGGAGCTGGCCGACCACATGGGCGCCGCCCCCGAGACCGTTTCGCGCTGGGAACATGGCAAGACCCCTATCGGACCGCAGGCCGACCGCCTCCTGCGCCTCATGGTCCTTCACAGGACGTCGCCGGAGTCCTTCGACCTCTCACACTTGAAGAATGTCGCAACACACGCACCCGCCGACCTGCGCACGCGGCTGATCGGCGGCACGGTCGGCTGGACTGCCGAAGCCACTCCATCTCAGGGTTGAACGGATTCAACGCGGCCCGGGCCGAAGCTTCGACTGCGGCGCTGCCGCGGACGGCGAAGGACTCGCGCTGGAATGGAAGGAGCTTTCCGCACGCGCCGCGTACACAAGAAGCGGCCCGTAGCGGGAAGCCCCGCAACGGGCCGCATGAGTCGTGCGAATTCCGGTCCGACGCGCGTTCCGATCAGCGATCGGCGTCCACGCGCTGCGTATCCTTGCGGCGCGCCCCGGCCATGATGCCCTCCATGCCGATGTTGCCCTCGTGGCAGGCGTACTCGAAGAGCGGGCCGTCGGTCCGCCGTAGCGGCATCAACGCGGTCCAGGGACCGGTGAGGTTGTTCGGATCCTCGACGGTGAACTCGTACATCACGGTGTCGGGATCCACGCGGCGGAAGCGCTCGATGACGTGCGTGTCCTTCGACGAGCCGCGCAGGCTAGTCTCGGTGATGAAGTTGTAGGTCTCGACCACGAACGTCTCGCGGTCCCAGTGGCCGCGCGACTCGCCCGACCATTGCCGCAGGCCGTGGCGCGGGGTGTCGTCGTCGATCGGAATGATGCGCGGGTTGTGCACCATCTCGTTGTAGATGACCACGTAGCCCGGGATCTGCATGATCTGCACGTTGTTGTTGTACGAGCCCGCGGTCATCGGCGGCCCGGCGTTGAAGCCCATGATGCAGCGGTCGGACAGGCTGCGGTCGGTGTAGTGGTCCGCGAAGCCGTTGCGCAGGTTCAGCCGGCGGATGCCCCGCGCCTCCCGGTGCTCGTCGGTGTAGGGAATCCGGCCGTCGGGCGGATCGACGATCAGCGACGTCCGCTTGTCGGCGGTCAGCTCGATGCCCCGCTCGTACCAGAACTCGTTGTACGACAGCACCCCGCCCTCGGCGCGCGACTGGTAGCCGGCGCTCGGCGCGCCCGTGATCGGATCGAACAGGTCGCGGTTCAACCGGATGCGTTCCGACGCTTCGAACTGCGCCGCCTCCTCGAGGCTCAGGCGCTCGCGCCCTTCGAGGGCCGCCGGCCGCTCCAGCGGCGTCAGCGTGCGGAAGGTGAAGATCCCGGAGATGTGCGGCTGCCCGTCGGGGGTCCGCATGACTTCGTCGCTCGACTGCCCGGCGGCCGGCAGCGGCGCCAGCAGCGCGACGGCGCCCAGCGCGAACAGTGCCGTCAAAACACGATGATTCATCGACTCGCCTCCCTCAACCTGTGCATTCCGGTCGAACGCCGGCAGATACGATTTCGCCGCTTGACCCGCTGATCTTAGCCGCTTGGCGCCGGCCCGTTCAACGGAAGCCAGCCGAACCTCGCCGTAGATCAAGTAAAGGCGTTCGCCGCCAGGAACGGCAGCATGCCCGTGATCGGGAACACCTCCGCCCGTTGACGGATCGCCTGCAGGGTCTCGTGCGGCTCGGCCAGTTCTTCCTGCAGCTCCATCACGTGGCCCAGGAGTTCGAACCCACGCCAGTACACCGAGAGTATCCAAACAGTCGCCAACAACACGTACCAGACCACATCGTCGTCGTCGACCTGACCCGCGACGATGAAGGCGAACACGACTGTCATGAACAGGAAAAAGCCGTTGGACACGTCGAACAGCGTAGCCCCCCGCCGCACGACCTTCAGGCGAGCCCTCAGTGCCATATCACCCTCCCGACCATAGTGGGTGGACCTGTCCTGCCGGCGCGCATCCTCCTTCGTATCGCCTCTCGCACCGGCGTCAATTGCCGGCGTCCGAGGCGATGCGGTACAGCTTCGACGCGGTCCGCAGGAAGAGGCTGCCGCGCGCGATGGCCGGGGTCGCCATCGTCATCTCGTCGCCGAGCGAGTTGCGCCAGAGCACCTCGAACTCGT
>WTGR01000062.1 GCA_011523485.1 Acidobacteriota bacterium | reverse complement strand
AAGTCGTGTTCTGGCAGTCGGTCCAGAACAGCACGAACCCGGCGGACTTCGAGGCATATCTGCGCCGGTTCCCGAACGGGGTGTTCAGTGAGCTGGCGCAGAATCGACTGGGGGCGTTGCGCGGTCCGCGCGCGGAGTTGCGCACCGGTCCGACGTGCGCCGGGCAACCGGCGGGGGCGGCTTGCTGGCAGGAGATTTCCCTGCAGCCTGGGTGTTACGTCTGGAATCCGGCGCGCCAGCCGGGTTCGACTGCAACGTGGACGGGGGAATGTACAGGCGGCTTCACCCAGGGCACGGGCACCCTCACGTGGGCTTGGGACGGGAATCGGCAGACGACCACCGGGCGCATGGTGGATGGGAAAGCGAACGGCCACGCAGTCTTCCGCCTCGCGGACGGCGGCGTCCAGGAAGGTCCCATGGTTGACGGCGAACCCAATGGCCGCTGGCTCCTCCGCTTCCCCGACGGGCGGGTCGAGGAGGGCCCGCTGGTTGGCGGTGAGCGGAACGGCCACTGGGTCACCCGCTTCGCGGATGGGAACATCATGGAAGGCCCTTTCGTGAACGGCGTGGAGCACGGTCGTTGGATCTGGCGTAGCACTGACGGCGACAGCGTCGCCGAAGTGCTCTTCGAAGAAGGGGAAGAACGCGAAACGAATGTCCTCAAGATAGGTGGAGAAGATGTGCGCTGACGTTGGGTCTGATAATGCCGCCCGACTCGACCCATTTTCTCACTATGGGGACTTAGCTGAGCTGGCAGCTAACTAACCAAGCTTCGTTTATAGCGCGGTTGATCCCACGTCGCGGAGGATGCGAACAATGCCGGACGAAGCCAAGAAGCCCTCGAAGCTCTACATCCCGGTAGCCGGGACTTGGGCACGTCGAAACTTCCGAAAGAATGCGTGGTATCGGACAGACTCGCCGTTCGACCAGAAGATGAGCGCAATTGGATACACCCGCGTCGATCAGAACAGGGACCCCCAGAATCCGGACCGTGGGTTCTGGAGCGGTGACGTGAACGGCTTGATTTTCCAAAGGCTCTTTCGCACAAGCCAACGCGACTGGAAGCTCGGCGGCGCGGATCTCGCAGAATTCATCGGTATCAAGCGAAAGCAGGAACTAGAGAAGGCTGAAGAAGTCGCAATCATCGCGCATTCGCATGGTGGCCAAGTTGTTGCGTTCGCGCTCAAGTTGCTCGTTGATCAGGAGATTGATCCGCCCCCGAAGCTCCGTGTAGTGACCGTGGACATGCCGGTTCGCACGGGACGAGTCTTAGGGTTCCTCTGGAGACGAAGCATGGACCATATCTACGAGGCGGCTTCGAATTCCATCGACCAGCGGTGGGACCACCTGTACAGTCAGCGTGCATGGCGGCACCTAAAGACGTATTGGAGATGGCTGGGATCGCAGCTCGGGCCGCGAAAACTGAAGTACGCCCGCTCGAATCGCGAGATTCCAGGGGGGCACTCCGGCGTTCTATCTCCTTCTTGTCTCGGCCCATGGCCTGAGATTATGGGCAATTGGAGTGGCAGCAAACGCTTGAAATGCTGACGCGCTATCGGCACGCCGGGTTCAGAGAGCGGAGGAAAGGAAGCGTGCTCATGGGGTTCGGATTGCGACCCGGTGCGAATGCGCCGGATGAGCTACCGACTCCCTACCGGATACGCGCCTCTCCTCGACTCTACTGACACTTCTTCGGCGGTAGGAGAAGCGGGGTACCCTTGGTTGTGGACCACACAACCGGACCGCTGCCAACAGGCGGTCGAGGAGGGCGGCGTCGGAAGCTCTGCTCGAGAAGCCCCGCCGGAAGCCCCCGTGCCCCCGGTTCCGAGTCCTTGTGCCGCGAGAGACCACGTAATAATTTGTTTTGGCGAGAGTCCTTAGTCGCGGCGGCGCTCGGGTGTTGCCCCCCCTGGTCCTGGGGGTCGTTTGCTCGGCCGCTGCGGCGCCCGCACTGCCGGGTCGCCGCCTGCTCGCAGGGGCTTGCGGTCCTCCATGCCCGGCCAGCCCTGACCGGCGGCCTCTTGCTCGTAGCGGTTGACGACCTCGTTCGCGTGCTCGATGCTGCGCACGACGCCGTCGCCACCCGTCCGCTGCAGCACCCGCTCGTCGGCACCCTGCACCTCGTCGGCGCTTGACGGGTCGGTCACGCTCACGTCGAGCCGGTCGCCGGTCGAGACGCTCCGGATCCACTCGGCGCGGTAGCGGCGGCCGCGCTCGCCCTCGGCTCTCAGCACCTCTATGGACTTCAGTTCGACGGGCGTTTCCATTGGCGGCATCCCGTCCCGCGTCCGCGCCTGGCGCTCGTAGGCGTTGACCGCCGCGTTGGCGCCCTCGATCGTGCGGATCGGGCCCGGCGCGCCGTAGACCCGCCGGACGGGCCGTTGCTCGTCGTGATCCGGCGCCTCCGGGTCGCGCACGGCCACGTGCAGCGTCTCGCTGCCGTCGGCCCGCTCCTCGGCCATCACCTCGTAGCTGCGGCTGCCGGCGCCTTCGGCGCGCAGCGTCGTGTTCCTTTCCAATGTCAGCTCGGGCGCCGGCTCGCCGCGTTCGGCGCGCGCGTCGGCGATCGCGTCGCCCACGTTCCTGCGTGTCCTCTCCAGGACCAGCCAGCCCGGGTACGCCCGTTCGCAGATGCGGATCGCGTCGCTGGTTCTGGTGATGCCGAGAATTCCGGCCAGGTGCTTGATGTCTTCGAGGTCCGGCCGCCGCCCCGCGAACACCTTCATCGCCAGCAGGTGCTCGGCCGAGGCCCCGGTGACGAGCAGTCCGGGGCTGTTGTGGATGGTCTTCGCGCGGACGTCGTCGCCGCGCGGCACGAACTGCGCCGCTCCGAGGTCGAGCCAGCGCTCGTCGAGCCCGTGGCGCTCGCCGATGGCCGCCGCCGCGGCGAGGACCTCGTCCTTGGCTTCGTCGATACGCACGTCGACGTCCTTCGTCGTGCGGTCTCTGCCGTAGCCGGTGATCATGGCGCCGCCGCCGATCAGGTAGACATGGCCCCGCACGCCGCGCGCTTCGAGCGCTGCCGACAGCTCATCGAAGAGCTGTCGGATCAGGGCGTGATCCAGGGATCCAGACATGTTTCTCTCCGCCCCGTGCGTCGAGGTCGCGGGCGTTCGCCAGCGCGCCGTGCCGAACGAACGCCGCCGGCGCGTACACCACGGTCTCGATGTAGTCGTGACGGGTGGTGAAGAAGTGCGGGATGTCGAGGAAGCGCTCCGGCTCCTGGCTCCACGCCGGCGGCTCGAGGTCGTGCAGTTCACACACGTGCTCGACCATGGCGGCCAGCAGCGCGTCCCACGGCGTGCCTGTCATCGGCGGGCGCTCGGCGAGCAGCTCGATGCGGCGTTTCCGGTCGAGTCCCATCAGCGAGCGCGGCAGCTCGTGCAGGTGCAGCCGCAGCAACTCGCCGTCGGTCCAGGCGTCGACGACGGCCTGGGCGTATTCCGGCATTCTGGCTGGGCTCAAATCCATACTGTCCTGTGAGCGCAACCCAAAACTATACACACGCGTGACGCCCTTGTCTGCGCCTTGAAAGTCAGGCCGGCCTGGATGCTCGTTCGCGCCAGCTTCAAGCCTGAAGCAGGTCTCCAAAGACGCGCTGCAGGTGAGCGACGGCTCGCTCTACCCGGCGCTGCACAAGCTGGAGCAGCAGGGCTGGATCAGTGCGGAGTGGCGGAACACCGAGCACAACCGGCGCGCGAAGATCTACTCGCTGACGCCGCCCGGACGCCGCTACCTCAGGCAGGAGGCCGCGAACTGGGAGCGGCTGTCGCAGGCCATCACCCACGTCGTGCGCCTGACCGAGGCGTGAGGCATGCCCTGGGAGCGCTGGCTGTACGCGTGGCGAGCTCGGCTCCGAACCCCTACTTGGCGCCTCCTCATCGTCGCCGGTGAACTCCTCGCCGTCGGCCTTCTCGGCGAGGAAGAAGTGGCCGATGTCGGCGCCCCCGGTGGCGCATCGGCGTGCCCTGGAAGGTCCGCGAGAACGTCCGCGCGGGCGCGATGCCGAGCGAGCGAACGTAGGCGGCCAGGCAGGTGAGCCGCAACGGCCCCGGCAGGTGGCGGAGGCGCTCGAACAGCGGCCGCTGTCGGGCCAGACCGCCAACTCCGCTTCCTCCTTCCGTCGTTCCACCAGAGCACGGGACAAGCGACCCGGGGGCCCGGCCCTGGGGCTCTGGTCGTTGCCGCCGGCGGCTTACGGTCTGCTCGGGACCTGGACCGCGCTGGGCTTCATGGCAGGCGAGCTGCCCAACTCGTTCATCAAGCGCCGGCTCGACATACCGCCCGGCGGGGCGGCGCAGGTAAGGCGCCTGCGGCTCGTGTTCTTCGTGGCGGACCGGCTCGACTCGACGGTCGGCATGCTCCTGGCGCTGGCGCTCGTCGTACCCGTCTCCCTGCCGCTCTGCCTGTTCGTTCTGCTCGCCGGACCGTCGGTGCACGCGGCCTTCAGCGTCGCCCTGTTCCTCCTGCGGGTGAAAGCGAGGGCGGCATGAACGGTTCTCTGGCGATTGGGTCGCGGTTGCTCGTCCCGCTGGAACGAGCCCTGGATCCGCGTGCGGCGGGTGGCAAGGGGTCGAACCTGTCGAAGCTGATCGGCCTCGGCTTCCCGGTGCCGCCGGGATTCGTCCTGACCTGCGAGGCGTTCGAGCGGTTCCTGGCGGTCGACCGGCTCGGCGCCGGAATCGAGGCCCTCCAGCGTCGGCTCGACCCGGCGGACCCCGCCGGGCGGCGTGAGGTCTCGCACGCCATCCGCGCACAGGTGATCGGTGGAGCGTTGCCGGCCGATGTTCTGGAGGCCCTCGACGCAGCCGCCCGCGAGCTGCCTGCGCAGGCCGGGTTGGCCGTACGCAGCTCCGCGGTCGGAGAGGACGGCGCCGCGGCCTCGTTCGCCGGCCAGTTCGACTCGGTGCTGCACGTCGATTCCGTGGAGGCGCTGCGGCGCGCGGTGCGCGTCTGCTGGGCGTCGTACTGGTCCGAACGGTCGCTCTGCTACCGAGCCGCGCGCAACGCCAGGCTCGGCGGGATGGCCGTGGTCCTCCAGCGGCAGGTGTCCGCCCGCGTGTCGGGTGTGCTCTTCACGCGCGCACCGGCCGGCACGCCCGGCGCCGCGGGTGACGATCTCGTGATCGAGTGCTGCCCGGACTGGCGGATCGGCTGGTGTCGGGTCAGGTGCGCCCTGATGCGGGCCGACGGCGTGCTGCCGTTCGACATCCGCCCTGCCGCCGCCCCACGGGCCGCGCCGCGGGCGGGACGCGTCCTGCTCACCGGCGCCACCGGCTTTCTGGGCGCACACCTGCTCGGGACGCTGCTGGAAGAGACCGACGCGGAGGTCCTGTGTCTCGTGCGGGACCGGGGATCGGACGGCGAATCGCAGCGGCGCGTTCGGCGCAGCCTCGAGCGTTACCGCCTCTGGGACGACACCTTCGACAGCCGGGTCCATACGGTGACCGGGGACCTGTCGCAGCCGTCGCTCGGGCTCGCCGCCGACGTGCGGGCGACGCTGGAATCGGCCGTCGACGCCATCTACCACGCCGCGGCCGACGTCGACTGGGTCGCCGGAGCTGTACCAGGAGGGCCGCGGCGTCGGGGAGCGACTCCGGCGCCCGATTCCGCCGCTCCGGTTACCGCTGGCGGAATCGCAGCGATTCCAACCGGTATCGATGGTTCTCCGCGCGGACCGGACGGCAGGCAGGGGCGGCCGGGAACGCCCTCACCGGTCGTCCGGCGTGGCGATGCGGTAGCCGACCCCGCGCTCGGTCAGGACGTAGGCCGGCCTGGCCGCATCGTCGCCTAGCTTGCGGCGGAGCTTCTTCACGAGGGTCCGCACCAGGGTCGGATCGCCGGAATCCCGTCCGCTCCGCACCCGGCGCAACAGGGCCTCGGACGTCAGCACGCGTCCCGCGTTGACCGAGAGCACGCGGAGGAGCTCGTATTCGGCGGCCGTCAGGCGCACCGGCCGCCCGGCCACGGTCACCTGGCGCTGCTCGTAGTGGATGGCCAGGTCTCCCAGCAGGAAGGGCTCCGGCTCCGCCCGCCTGCGCAGGGCCGCCCGCACTCTCGCCATCAGCTCCGTCGGGGAGAAGGGCTTGACGATGTAGTCG
>WTGR01000203.1 GCA_011523485.1 Acidobacteriota bacterium | reverse complement strand
GTACGCGGCAGCGGCCACGTGTACGACAGGATGTTCTGGCGCGACAGCAGCACCACGATGTCGGCGTCCAGCCCCGTCAATTCCTCCGGCGCGTCCGGCTCCGCCTCCCCGCCCGGCAGGCGGACGCCGCGCTGCGCCACGCTGCGGGCGTAGTTCTCCACGGTGCGGGCGATCGGCGAGGCGACGACCAGCCGCGACCCGGCCAGACGGGTGTTCACGCCGAGCTCTTCCAGCCGGGCGTTCCAGAACGCGACGGCCTCGCGTGCCGGCTCGATGCGATCGTCCTCCGCCGACGGAGCCAGCACGAGAATCGACCGGTCAGCGGCCGCAGCCGCGTCCGCGCGGCACAGCGACACGGCCGCGGTGACCGTGACGGCCGCGATCAGCGACGACGCCCGCATCGGGAATGGCATGATTCTCCGCCCACCGTCACAGACGCCGGAGGCGCAGCGTCCGAACTCGCATCCGACGAGGACGCGGCTCTATGCATGGCCCAATATAATTCCTCTTGACCGTGGCGAGGAGACCGACATTCCAACGCGGCAACCCGAGGGCGCGCAGGATTCAACCGCCGCCCGAGGGGATCGACCTGGCAGCAGTGGCCCAGTCCTGCAGCTACGTCGGCAGCCCCTACCACAAGGATGCTGTGAGCTTTGCCGGGACTCCTCGTGGGCGCCGGCCCAGCGCCACCATGTGCCCGCGGGAACTCGCGACCCGTCGAGATCTCGTGGAGGGATGGCTCCGCGATGCAGTGAGAGCCGGGAACGTCGGTGCGTGGGACGGCCGTTTTCCGCGGTATGTGTGGCATCGCGAGGGCAACGTCGTATTCGAGGCACGCCAGGGGTCGCCAGGCTCCGGGGAGTACCATGGATATCCCCTGGAGCCTTCGCAGCCGGTACGAGGGCTGGAATGAGCGTCCGCTTTCGATTCGGCTGGGTCGATGCCGGGCCTTCCCCCGATATCCTGGCCCAATCCACGATGGCCACCCTTTCGGTCGAAGCGGGGGGAGCGACTGTCACATCCGTGCTGGACCGCGGGAACCGGATCTACAGCAACGAGGTCGTCGTACCTCTCTTCGGCGTCGCCGAATGGTTGGTCACGAACTGGTGGCACATCTGGTACGAGATTGAGGATACGGGCGAGCAAAGACCCGAGTTCGCCTCCAGACACAACCTCGCGTTCGCCGCCGACGGATTCGTACTGCCGAGTCTGACCATGACCGCGGCATCCGGGCGAATGCAATTGCGATGGGCGGCGTACAAGCCGCAGCACGCCCGCATCGAGTTCGTCGACGACGGATCGGAGAGAGTCGCGCGCGCTGAGCTCGAGACCGAACTCCGCACTCTCATCGACGCGGTGATCGAGCGGCTTCATGGCCGTCCTGACACGGCAACGGCAGCAGACAACCTCGCCCGCGACTGGCATGCGGTCAATGACCTGGACGCCGAGGAGATCGAGTTCAGCCGCGCCGCTGCGCTGCTTGGCGTCGATCCGTTCCACGTGCAGGATCCCGTTGCCGACGCCATCGTCGCGTTCTGGGAACGTGCGGCTCCATCCCTCCGCGACGACGCCCTGGCAAGCGCCACCGCGGACTCATTGCCCCGCGTCGCCGCGTGGCTGGATGACGCCATGGAAGCTCTCCCGGAAAACGGGAACAACAACGACTGGCCAGATGTTCGAAGAACCTTGCCGCCGTCGCCGACCGTTGAGCCATGGTCGCGAGGTTACGCGCTAGCCCGCGCCACCCGCACTCTGCTCGGCGTCGACGATGGACCGATAGATCTCCCGCAACACGGCGCGCTAGCGATTCCTCACCACGAAACCCGGCCGCCATCCAGCAGAATCCACGGCCTCGTCGCGGCCCACGCGCCCGCGTGCGCGACGCCGCCCCGCAAGGAGTCCGGCAAGCGCTTCCTGCTCGCCCGCGCCCTCGGCGATTACCTAGGCCGACCAACTCCGGAACTCGCCATTCTCACTTCTCTGGCCACGGACCGACAGGCACAGACACGCGCCTTCGCGGCGGAGCTTCTCGCGCCCGCCGAATCCCTGCGCCGACGCATTGCGAGTGATTCCATAGACATCGAGCAAACCGAGGATCTCGGGCGCGAATTCCGCGTCTCCACTGAACTGATTCGCCGTCAGATCCAGAATCACAAGCTCGCGAGAATCGCCCCCTACTGAGGCCGCCGCCCGAATATCCCCCCTTGCGCGGGACCGCGTGCCGCATACCCATGCCATGGAAGACCCGTTCGAGTATATAGACGCCGTACTGATGACCGCCGTCCTGCGCGCCGCTGACCGGCTCGACATCACGTCCGACGTGCTTGCAGCCATCGATCACTGCCTTCGTTAGAACGCCGCGTTCTTCAGCCGGTGGAAGCATCAGGACTTCGGCGACGAAACTGCTTGCTGAGCGCCAGTTCCTGCCGCTGATACGAAGAACCTATCGACGCACCGTAGATCCTGTTCGGCACGTCCAGCATGCGGCTGTATACGAGGCGTCCGACTACCTGTTCGTGTTCGATCACAAACGGCGTCTCGTGCGCCCTGACCTCCAGAACGGCGCGCGTACCAGTAATGTCTCCCTCCCCGTAGCCGAAGCCGGGATCGAAGAACCCGGCATAGTGAATTCTGAACTCACCGACGGAAGGATCGAAGGGAACCATCTCTGCCGCGTAGCGACCGGGGACGCGGACGCGTTCACGTGACGCCAGTATATAGAAGTCGCCCGGATTCAGTATCAGTCGACCATCCGGGCAGTTCCGAATCGGATCCCAGAATCGCTCTGGATCGTATGTCTTCTTCAAGTCGACGAGGGGAGCGTTTTTCTTGCCTCTGTAGGCAACCACCTCGTCATCATCACCGTGTAGATTCACAGAGAGTGCGACTCCACCATCGCGGATCCTCGCCGCGTCAGGAGTGCTCTCGTCGATGTAGATCAACTTTGCTTCCCGATCCAACCCTTCCAGTTCCTCATCAGACAGCTCGGCGTTTCCTCGAATGAAGCGAATCTGCGACAAGCTGAGTTCCGGGTGAACGATTACCGAAAAAGTTCGCGGCATGATCTCCGCGTAGAGCGGTCCCGAGTATCCGGACCTGACACGCTCAAACTCGGCACCCTCGTCCGTGATCAGGCGAGTAAATACATCCAATCGTCCGGTGGTGCTCTTTGGATTGGCCTTGGCCTCCAGGTCTTTCGGAAGACGAAGCCTCTCCATCAGCTCTACCAAGTACACGCATCCCTTTTCGAGAATGGGAAGCCGCGATAGATCGAACTCTGCCATGGCCAGGTCAGCGAGCTTATCGTCAACCCGCGAATTGCCACCTGGAAGGAAGCTAGCCTGGAGTCGATAAGCTCGACGTCCCAAACGCAAATCGAGGCTAGCCGGCTGGACCTGTTTCTTCTTGACGTCGGCGGGTACTACTTCTCCTTCGCGGATGAGCTTCAATATCTCCTGCGAAGGCAACACACCTTGCCGAACGGAAGGAATATCCGGAAACAGCCCAAGTTGGTGTTCGCCCGCCACGCCAGCGACCTCTGCTCTGGAGATGGTCTCACCCGTTGCAGCCAGCCCACTCGGCGGAGGTCATCAAGCGCGCGACGCGGCCAGCCGATGTGACCCTTCAGCGCGGCGGCACGGCCGCGGGAGGCGGCTGGGGAGCCGGAGGCGTCGGCGCCGCGTAGATGTCGACGCCCTCGGCCTCCTCCTCGCCCGTCGGCGCGACGCCCGCCTCGTCCATGACCCGTTCGAGCGCGGCGACGGTCACCGGGGACGGCTTGAAGTTGCCGAACCGGTAGCCCTGGGCGATGGTCAGCGGCGTCCAGCCGTAGCGGTTCTCCTCGTTCCAGACATCGATCGCCGCGCCGCTGGCGGCGAGAAACTCGACCACCCGCGGGAGGTTCTTGTAGGCGGCGCCGTGCATCGCCGTCTCGCCGTTGTCGTCGACCGCGTTGATGTCGTCCCCGAGCTCGAGGAGCAGCTCCACCACCTCGAGCACCTCTTCCTCGGTGCCGGCGTCCTCGCCCGGCGACCGCGTGCCGAGGCCTGCGGCGGCCATCAGCGGCGTGCTGAACTCGTCGTTCTTCGCGAGCGGATCGGCGCCGAGATCGGCCAGGGTCCGCATCAGCTCGGCGTCGGCAACCAGCGCCGCGAGCATGAACGGCGTCGATCCGACCTCATGATGCCGCGTGGCGTTGAGGTTGCGCCGCTCCGTCATTCGCGCGTTCAGATCCGCGCCGTGCTCGGCGAGCTTGCGGACGAGATCGAGACTCGACGTCCGGCCGGAACCGTACGGCGCCGGATCGTTGTCGCCGACACCCGGCTTGCGGACCCGCGGGACCAGGTGCAACGCGGTATAGCCGGGGCCGCCGGCGTTCGGATCGGCGCCGGCGTCGAGCAGCGCCGCGGCGACGTCCCAGTGGGCGTTGGTGACCGCCACCATCAGCGCCGTGGTGCCGACGCGCAGCGGCGCACCGGTGCGGTACGCGCGCTCCTGGCGGATCACCTGGTCCACGTTGCGGTTGACGTCCACGCCCGCGGCGAGCAGCGTCCGCACGACGCCCACGTGCCCCTCGCGGACGGCGAACAGGAAGGGGGTGAATCCGGAATCGAGCGGGGTGCGAAAGTCGGCCCCGACCTCGACGAGCGTCTCCACGACGTCGGCGTGCCCCTCGGCCACCGCCCACATCAGGGCGGTTTGTCCGCGCGCCGGCTCCCCTGCCGCGAGGTCGGCGCCCGCGGTCAGGAGCGCGCGGACCGCGCCTACCCGGCCGGTCCGCGCCGCCGTCATCAGGACGGTCTCGCCGCCGGGCAGCGTGGTGTTCGGATCGGCGCCGGCCGCCAGGAGCCGCTCGACCATTTCGACATTGGCGTTCTCGGCCGCCAGAGAGAGCGCCGTGACGCCGTACCGATTCTCGGCATGCACGTCGGCGCCGGCCTCCACGAACCGCTCCACCAGATCCGCGTCGTCGTGGTACGCGGCCCAGTGGAGCGCCGTCATGCCGTCCACCTGCCGCGCGTTGACGTCGGTCGACGCCTGCAGCAGGTCACCGACCGCGGCGAGATCCTGTCGCTGCACCGCGTCGGCCAACGGCGCGTCGGCGGCGGCGGCCCCCAGCGGCGCGGCCAGCAGCACTACGGCAAGCCAAGCCCCCATTGAACGTGTGCAGCGCATGACTTCTCTCCCCAACTGGTGTCGGCGTTCCGCGGTACTCCCGCCGGTTCGCCATCGTCTGCGCGGTTTCTGCGCCGCAGATTCCCGCTCCCCGGCCCGGAAACCGGCTGGCGGCCCCAATTCCCCGCCAGCCAAGCCCGCCCGGGAGTCTGCCCCGTGTTCCGACGGGTGCAGACTCCCGGCACCTCCGTCAGCCGGCCAGCGACAGCGGGTCGAGCAGCGTCTCGATGCGCCGCGTGCTGTCCGCGAACTTGTCCAGGCGCACGCCGACGGCATCGAGCAGCGCCAGATGCAGGTTCGCCATCGGCTCCGGCGCGGCGTACTTCAGGTGCCGCCCGCCCTTCGACCGGCCCGCGCCGCCGCCGGCCACGACGATCGGCAGGTTGGTGTGGTCGTGCACGTTCGGGTTGCCCATCCCGCTGCCGTACAGGTACAGCGAGTGGTCCAGCAGCGAGCCGTCCCCGTCCGGCACCTCGGCCAGCCTCTCCAGGAAGTAGCCGAACAGCGAGACGTGGTACTGGTTGATCTTCGCCAGCATGGCGAGCTTGGCCGGATCGTTCCCGTGGTGCGACGTCGGGTGGTGCGGATCGGGCACGCCGATCTCGGTATAGGTCCGGTTGCTCGCCTCGCGGGAGAGCTGGAACGTGACGACGCGGGTCACGTCGCCCTGCAGCGCCAGAAGCTGCAGATCGAACATCAGCTTCGCGTGGTCGGCGTAGGCGGCCGGGACGCCGACGGGGCGGTCGAGGTCCGGCAGCGGGTTGCCCATCGTCTCCGACTCGGCGCGCTGGATGCGACGCTCGACCTCGCGCACCGTGTCGAGGTACTCGCTGACCTTGGTGCGGTCGGCGGGGCCGAGCTGTCCCTGCAGGCGCGCGATGTCGTCCCGCACCCAGTCGAGCAGGCTGGCCCGGCGCCCGAGCGCGGCGCGCCGTTCCTCGG
>WTGR01000119.1 GCA_011523485.1 Acidobacteriota bacterium | reverse complement strand
CGACGTGCAGGTGTCGGACGCCATCGTCAAGGACAACGAGCGCATGCTGGGCGACGGATTCTATGCGGAGGTGACGCTCGGCTACGATCCGGTCGAGTCGCAGGACGCGTCGGGTCGTCCGTTCCGCGTCGCCCAGTTGCGTCCCATCCAGATGTCGAAGCCCGACGTGCTCGACGTGCTGGCCAGGGGGCGCCGGGCGTTCACGACCGAACACTGGCGCGACTTCCTCATCCGGTCCTCGGGCCTGGAGCCGACCACCCTGGACGAGGCGGCCAGGCGCGTCGTGCTGCTGCGCATGGCGCCGTTCGTCGAGCGCAACTACAACCTGGTCGAGCTGGGTCCGCGCGGCACCGGCAAGAGCCACATCTACCAGCAGATCTCCCCGTATTCGCACCTGCTGTCGGGCGGCAAGGCCACCGTCGCCAAGATGTTCGTGAACATGGCCAGCGGGCAGCGCGGCCTCCTCTGTCAGTACGACGTCGTCTGCTTCGACGAGATTGCCGGGATCTCCTTCGACCAGAAGGACGGCGTCAACATCATGAAGGGCTACATGGCCTCCGGCGAGTTCAGCCGCGGCAAGGAGAGCATCCGCGCCGAGGGCGGCATCGTCATGGTCGGCAACTTCGAGGTGGACGTCGAGCAGCAGCAGCGGATCGGACATCTCCTGAGTCCCCTGCCGAAGGAGATGCGCGACGACACCGCGTTCCACGACCGAATCCACGCCTATGCACCCGGCTGGAACTTCCCGAAGCTGAACCCTACCGATCACCTGACCGACCACTTTGGGCTGGTGAGCGACTTCCTGAGCGAGTGCTGGACCCGCCTGCGGCAGACGAGCCGGGTCTCGGTGCTCCAGAACCGGGTGTTCTGGGGCGGTGCCCTCAGCGGCCGCGATGTCGAAGCCGTGCACAAGACCTGTTCCGCACTGGTGAAACTGCTCTTTCCCGATCCGGACGAGCCCGTCTCGGACGAGGATCTGGAGTGGGTCGTGCGACTCGCGCTGGAGTCCCGGCGGCGCGTGAAGGAGCAGCAGAAACGCTGCCTCAAGAGCGAGTTCCGCAATACGCACTTCTCCTTCACGTTGGGGGTCGACGGGATCGAGCAGTTCGTCTCCACGCCAGAGCTGCACAGCGACGAAGCCATCGACGGCGACCCGCTGCCGCCCGGACAGGTATGGGCAATCGGCCCCGGCCGGGGTGAGACCGGCGCGGGACTCTATCGCATCGAGATCGCCGCCGGCCCCGGCAGCGGCGCGAAGATTCTCAATCACCCCGTGCCGCCAGCCTTCCGGGAGAGCGTCAAGGTGGGCGAGCAGAATCTCTACGCGCGGGCCAAGGAACTGATCGGCGAGCGGGACCCGCGGGCCCACGAGTACACCATCCAGCTCCGGCCGTTCGACGCCGACACGTCCGGGGCCGGTCTCGGGCTGCCGGTCCTCGTGGCCTGCGTGGGCGGATTGCTGGAGCGGAGCACACGCGGCGGGACGATCATCGTCGGGCCGCTGAACCTGGGCGGGTCTATAGAGATGATTCCCAACCCCGTCGCGGTCGCGGAACTCGCGGTGGACAAGCAGGCCGCCACCTTGCTGATGCCGGTCTCGGCCCGGCGCTCCCTGAACGACCTGCCGGACGACTTGTGGACGAAGATCAGTATCGAGTTCTATAGCGACCCGGCGGACGGGGTGTTCAAGGCGCTGCTGGAATAGAGAGCAAGGTCGCAATCAATCCCTGTCATCGTCGAGCATTCCCTCCAGCAGGTCGTCGTCGCAGTTGGACGGGAGGACCTCGCCGTGCTACTCGAAACCCAGCTCGACGCGGCCGATGCCCGGGAAGTCCGCGGTCAGCCGCTCCCCCGCCTCCGCAGGGTAGATGACGTCGGTGGTGACGCCGGTGGTCACGAAGTCGCCGCGCGAGAGGGCGAGCCCATGTCGCGGCAATTCGTTGGCCAGCCACGCCATGACCTCCAGCGGGTGGCCGAGGACGTTGCCCCCGGAGCCGGTAAGCCGCTCTTCGCCGTTGACGAGGAGCCGCGTCGGCTGCGCGGCCAAGTCGAGCCCGCGCCAATCGTCCACCGGCGCACCGTGGATCCAGGCGCCGTGGATGGCGTTGTCCGCGGCGAACGACTCCGGCGTGAACCGGTCGAGGCCCGCGAAGTGATGCTCGACCAGCTCGATGGCCGGGTACAGCGCCCCGAGGTGCTCGGCGATGGACCGGCGATTGTGGCCCCCGTCGATCTCCGGTACGTCGGCCGCGATCCGGAAGGCGATCTCCACCTCGATCAGCCGGATGACGTAATCGGCGGCGCGCAGCGTGACGCCCGACTCGTGCAGGCGGGCGGTGAACAGGCGACCGAACACCGGATAGGGCACGCCCAGCATCCGTTGCGCAGCGGGATTGGTCAGCGCCACCTTGTAGCCCGCGGTCTCGCCGCCCCAGTGCGCGCACAGACCATCGACCAGCGCGGACTGGGCACGATAACCCGCCGCGAGATCCGGCGGCATGAGCGCCGGCGGCAACTCGTCGACGCGTTCGTGCCGGGTGCGCAGTGCCTGGAGGTACCGTGCTGTCTCGGTGATGTTCATGGGATCGTCCGGCGCGGCAGTCTGTCCGACGCCGTCAGTATACGGGCACCGGACGCTGCACCGGTGGTTGACATCCGCGCCCCGTGCGGGCATCGTGGGCGCGATGTATCGAAGCAGCTTCCGGGTGGAGCCCGCTCGCGCCGGTTTCCTCGCCGGCGCCCTCGCGCTGGTCCTCATCGGTGCGCCGACCCATGCCTCCGGGGAGACCCGCGGCTACGTGATCTCCATGGTGCACACGGCCACCTACGCGAACACGGATACGTGTCCGGCGGGATACAACGGCAGCCTGGCCGATCTGAAGGTGCGGCGCCTGGTCCGCCGCGGGTTCAGCGAAGAGGAAGCCGTAGCCATTCTCGCCAGCGGCGGCGTGGACCGGGACGGCAACCGCGTCGCGCTCAGGGAGCTGCCCGAACTCGACGGTATCGAGGTGAACCCGGGCAACGTGCCGGTGCTCGTTTCCGATCCGCGGATCCACACCGCCTACGGGAGGTACGCCTACGGCTTCAATCTGAACGGCCGGGTGGAGCCCGATGCGTTCGAGAATCCCGACAGCAGCGAGCGGGGCGTCGACAACCAGATGTGGCGCGCGCTGGGGTGCTTCGAGGTCTACCAGGTGCGCCGGCCGGTGCGGCCGTACAACGAGGACATCGCCTGGGACACCGCGCTGGACGCGATGCCCGCCTGGCTGATGTCGATCACCGGCGACGACCTGGACAGCGACGGGGAGGTGACGGTCGCCTTCGACCGGGCCCTGAACGTCGCCATGCGGGACGCGCGCGGCGGCGTGCTGTCGGGCGCGACCTACGTGGTCGATCCCGACCCGCGCTCGCACAGCGTGTTCGATGGGCGTATCGACAACGGCGTGCTCACCATCGAGCCGGGCGACTTCTCCATCCAGGGCGAGTCGCAGTTCTACGCGATCCTGCGCTTCACCGGGACCCGCCTCTGGATGAGAATGGCGGAAGACGGCAGCGCGTCCGGCATCATCGGCGGCTATCAGCCCTGGCGCGACTACTTCCACTACCTGGCGATTCGGGGCGAGGAGAACGCCCAGGTCGACCTGGCCGGCGTGTACTACGCCATGCGGCGTCTGGCCGACGGGGTGCCCGACCCGGAGACCGGGGAGAACACCGCGATCTCGGCGGCCTATTTCCTGGAGGCGGTGCCGGCGTTCCACGCCACCCTCTCCGGCGAGGTCGTGGCCGAGTCGGTGGGGCCCGGCCCGCTGCTGAGCGGTCCCGCGGTGCAGGAGAACGTCACCCTGGACCCGGAGTGAGGACATGGACGGGAGGATGCACATGCGGCGGTTCGGAGGGCTCGCGCTGCTTCTGGCCGGGTTGATCCTGGGCGCGTCGGCGGCGGTGGGCGCGGCGGGCGAGATGACCCTCCTGCGCCTGACGCCGGCGCAGTATCAGCGGGCCATCCACGAGATCTTCGGTCCCAGCATCGCGGTGGACCAGGGCACCACGGTGCTCGGCGTCCGCGACCGGGGTCTGCTGGCGCTCGGGGCACGGCGGAGCACCCTGAGCGCCGCGGAGATCGAGCGCTTCGAGGCGCTGGCCCAGCAGGTCGCCGCGCAGGTGACGGATCCGGCGCGGCGGGCCACGCTCATCGGGTGCCGGCCGAAGGCGGACGACGCGCCCGACGACGCCTGCGCCGCGCGGTTCGTCGCGCGGGCGGGACGGTTCCTGTTCCGCCGGCCGCTGACGGCTGACGAGACCGACCTGTACGTCGCGGTGGCGCGCACTGCCGCACAGACCCTCGGCGACTACTACGGCGGGCTGCGCGCGGCGCTCGCCGGGATGCTCGTGGCGCCGGAGTTCCTCTTCCGCGTGGAACACGGCGAGGCCGACCCCGGCGATGCCGGCAAGCTGCGCCTGGATGCCTGGTCGCGCGCGTCCCGGCTCAGCTTCTTCCTGTGGGACAGCGCGCCGGACGGGCTGCTGCTGGACGCGGCCGAGTCGGGCGAGCTGCTGACGCGGGAAGGGCTCGACCGGCAGGTCGAGCGGCTTCTGGCGTCGCCCCGGGTGGAGCAGGGGCTGCGGGCGTTCTTCTCGGACATGCTGCAGTTCGACCGCTTCGCGACGCTCTCCATCGATTCGAGCCTCTTCCCGCGGTTCACCAAGAACGTCGAGGACGATGCGCGCGAGCAGACCCTGCGGACGGTCGTCGATCACCTGCTGACCCGGGACCGCGACTACCGCGAGCTGTTCGTCTCGCGCGACACGTTCCTGACGCCGCCGCTTGCGGCCATCTACGGGGTGCCGCTGCCGCGCTCGCAGGAGCTGGGCGGAGCGGTTCCGTGGGT
Organism: Acidobacteriota bacterium; assembly: GCA_011523485.1. Next base: position 1,237 of record WTGR01000119.1, on the reverse strand, counting down.
GCCGTACCGGTTTCCCAAGGGCGACAGCCACGCGGGGTTGCTCGCCCAGGTGAGCTTCCTGGCCCTGCACTCGCATCCGGGGCGGTCGTCGCCGACGCTGCGGGGCCAGGCGGTGCAGGAGATCTTCCTGTGCCGGCGGGTGCCGCCTCCGCCCCCGGACGTCGACTTCAGCCTCCTGCAGGACACCTACAACCCCGACTTTCGGACGACGCGCGACCGTCTCCGCGAGCACCGGGAGAATCCGGCGTGCGCGAGCTGTCACAACCTGACGGATCCCATCGGACTGACCCTGGAGGTATTCGACGCGTCCGGCGGTTACCGGACCACCGAGAACGGCGCGCCGATCGATACCAGCGGCGAGTTGAACGGCAGGAGCTATGACGGGCCGCCGGGGCTGGGGCAGGCGCTGAGGGACGAGCCGCGGGCGGCCTCCTGCTTCGTGGAGCGTGTGTTCTCCTACGGCGCGGCGCGGACGCCGACCGCCGGCGAGCGCGACTGGCTCGCGGACGTGCGGGCGGAGTTGGCGGACAACGGCCTGAAGTGGCGCGTGCTGATGGGCCGCATCGCGCGGCATCCGGACTTCTACACGGTGGTTCCGGGTCAGTCTTGACCAGGGATGCCCGATAGAGTGACGAACGGGGTCCCGGCAAGAGAGAGGCGGGACCAGGTGGCAGCGAAGATGACGATCGGCGTAGAGCGCGCCAACTGGCTGGCGCGGGGCTGGTACTCCTTGGCAGTGATCGCTGCCGGAGTGGTCTTTGCGCTCCCGGCTGACGTTCACTCCAACGTCGCCCTGGTCGTCTTCTGTGTCTGTCTGGTGGCGGCGAGGATGTGCGGCGACCATCGTTGGCGGCGAGGCTGGCGCGTCTGGTACTCCATCATTGCAGTCTTGATCTTCGCGTTGATGGTAGCGGGCGACCTTCCCGGTTACTTGATGGCCCTCGTCGGCGTATCGGCAGGTATGTCGGTCGCGGCTATCGAGAGACGGGAGGAGCAGCGGGTCGAGAGCCCGTTCGAGAGGCAACCGACATGAGTACAACACGAGAGATCGGCCGCCGCACGGTGCTGCGGGGCATGCTGAAGGGCGGCGCGGCCGTAAGCATCGGGCTGCCGGTGCTGGAGTGCTTCCTGAGCACGAGCGGGACCGCCTACGCAGCAACCGCCGGGGCCGCCGCCGCGCCCCTGCCGCCCTGCTTCGGCACCTGGTTCTGGGGCCTCGGCCTGACGCCCAACCACT
>WTGR01000484.1 GCA_011523485.1 Acidobacteriota bacterium | reverse complement strand
TGTCCATCGAGGCGATGACCCTGGTCGTCTCGTCGTCGGTGGTGGACGAGAACGAGCTGCGGCTCGCGGCCGAGGACGTGCGCAGCGAGCTGCTGGAGCTGCCGTCCGTCTCGCAGGTGTCCCTGCGGGGCACACGCGACCGGGAGATAGCGATCGAGCTGAGCGAGGAGGAGCTGCGCCGCAACGACCTGTCCATCGCCGAGGTGTCGAGCACGGTGCAGCGGGCCTCGCTCAATCTCACGTTCGGGGAGTTGCGCACCGACGCCGGCGGGGTGGTGCTGCACACGGTCGCCAAGCGCAGCGTCGGCGAGGAGTTCGAGGCCATCCCGCTCATCACGCGGCTGAACGGAACCATCGTGACGCTGGGCGACGTGGCGGAGGTCCGCGACGGGTTCGTCGACGACGACATCGTCTCCGAGGTCAACGGCGCACCGGCGGTGTTCATTCGCGTCGACGCCACCGGGCAGCAGTCGCTCACCACCATGACCGCCGACATTCGCAACTGGCTGGCGAACTACGACGCCCCGCAGGATGTCGCGGTCAGCGTCTGGAACGACCGGGCGCAGCCGGCCCTCGCCCGGTTGTCGTCGATCGCCAGAAACGGGTTGGCCGGCGCGATCCTCGTCTTCGCCCTGCTGCTCCTGGTGTTCGACCTGCGTGCCGCGACGTGGATAACGGTCGGCATCCCGTTCTCGTTCGTCGGCTCCCTCCTGTTCTTCGGCCCGGCGAGCCTGACCCTGAACATGGCGACGCTGATCGGGTTCTTCCTGATGGTGGGCCTCGTCGTGGACGACGCGCTGGTGGTGGGCGAGAGCATCGCCGCCGAACGCGACAACGGCAAGCGCGGGGCCGAGGCGGCCGCCGCGGGCGCCCGGGCCGTGGTGGGTCCGATAACCATCGGCGCCTGCACGACGCTCCTCGCGTTCGTGCCCTTCCTTTTCGTCACGGCCACCGTCACGCAACTGGTGAACGTGTTTCCGTACGTCGCGCTCTTCGTGCTCTCCGTGTCGCTGATCGAGGCGTTCTTCATCCTGCCGGCCCACCTTTCGAACGAGGGGCGCTGGAGCCGGGAACCGTTGCGGACGGTGCAGGCCCGCGTGTGCGACTGGATAGACCGGATCCGCGATCGCACGGTCGTGCCGGCCGTGTCGTGGTCCGTGCGGCATGGCCCGTCGACGCTGGCCGCCGGCGCCGCGCTGGTGCTGTTCTCCCTGCTGCTGATCGGCTCCGAGGTCGTGCGCGTCATCCTCTTCGATGCGGAGATGAACCCGCCCGAGAACGTCGAGGTGGACCTGCGCCTGCCGGTCGGTACGCCGTTCGCGACGACGCTGGCCGCCGCCGAGCAGGTGGTGGACGCCGCGTACGCGATGAACGAGCAGCTTCCGGGGGAATCCATCGACGCGGTCAGCATTCTCGCCGGCGACGTGATGTCCCCGCGAGCGGTTGCACGGGAGTCCAGGGGCAGCCATATCGCCGGCGTCCGGGTCCATCTGAACGAGCGGCCCGTCCGGGAGGCGTCGCCCGCGGAGATCGAGCGGGTGTGGCGCCGGAACATCGGCGAGCTCCCGTACCTGGAGCGGATGGAGGTTCTGACCACGGACATTCGGTCCCGGCCCACCGTCGCCTATGCGCTGAAGCATGACGACGCGGAGACGTTGCGGAAGGCGGCCGGCGAGTTGCGGGCCTTCCTGGCGACGATTCCGGGCGTCTACGAGATCACCGACAGCCTGTCGCCGGGCAAGCGGCACCTGGATATCGCGCTGACCCCGGCCGGCGAGGCGGCGGGACTGACGCCGGCCGCGATCGGGACGCAGTTGCGCGCCAACTTCCACGGCCTCGAGGTGCAGCGGGTCCAGCGCGGCCACGAAGAGCTGAAGGTGATGGTGCGCTACCCGCGCGAGCGGCGGAGCAATCTGCGCGAGCTGTCCAGCGAGCGCGTCCGCCGCGCCGGGGGCGGCGAGGTGCCGTTGTCGGTGGTGGCGAATCTGACCGAGAGCCGCGAGCAGGCGACGTTGATGCGCATCGACGGCAGGCGGGCCGCGACGGTGGAGGCGCGAGCGGACACCGCGGAGCTCACGCCCATCCAGGCGCGGCGAAGAGCGGATCGGGAATTGGTCCCGGAGCTGCTGGCGAAGTACCCCGGCCTGAGCGTCGAGCGGGAAGGCGGGGCGCGGGACGAGCGGGCCATGCTGGAAACGCTGGGCCTGCTGGTCCCGGTGGTGCTGATCGCGATGTACGCGCTGATGGCGGCCTTTCTGCGGAGCTACTGGAAGCCGCTCGTGGCCGTGGCCGGCTTCCCGATTGCGTTCGCCGGCGCGGTCCTGGCCCACTGGGTGCTCGGATGGGACCTGGGCGCCCTGTCGCTGTTGGGCCTGATCGCGGTCTTCGGGGTCGTGGTCAACGACGCGCTGGTGCTGCTGGACCGCTACAACGTGATTCGCCGCGAGAACGACATGCTGCCGGCCATCGCGGCGGCGGCGGCGGCGGCGCGGCATCGCTTCCGGGCGGTGTTCCTGACGACCGCGACCACCATCCTCGGCCTGTCTCCCATGCTCTACGAACGAAGCGACGATCTGATGTTCCTCGTGCCGTTCGTGGTGAGCATGGTGGGCGGCCTGGTCCTGTCGGGCGCGTTCATTCTCTTCATCCTGCCGACGCTGGTGATGATGGCCGAGGGCGCCAGGGAGTAGAACCGGTCAGACGCCGCGGCAGCCGCTCCACGTCGTCGAGGATCGCGTAGGAGACCGGCACCAGGAACAGCGTGATGACGGTGGCGAAGAGCACGCCGAAGGCGAGCGAGACCGCCATCGGAATGAAGAACGCCGCCTGCATGCTGCGGTCGGCCATCATCGGCACCAGGCCGGCGAAGGTGGTCAGCGACGTGAGGACGATGGGACGGAACCGCTGGCCGCCGGCCTGACGGATGGCGTGCTCCAGACCGGCGGGGGCAGGCTGCCGGCCGGCCGGTCCACGGCTCTCCGCGCGGCCCCCGTCGCCGTCGCGCCGTCCCCGGTTGATGAAGTCGACCATGATCAGACTGTCGTTGACGACGACGCCGGTCAGGGCGACCAGGCCGAGCAGCGACATGAACGTGACGTCGAGCCCCATCAGGATGTGGCCCCACAGAGCGCCCACGAGGCCGAAGGGAATGGCGCCCATGATGATGAGCGGCTGCGCGTACGAGCGCAGCGGGATCGCGAGCAGTCCGAAGATCAGGATCACGGCCAGGACGAACCCGACCCGCAGGCCGCTCACGGCCTCCTGCTGCGTCTGCTGCGAACCTCTGAACGCGTAGAACACGCCCGGAAACTCCGCAAGCAACTGGGGCAGGATGCGCTCTCGCAGATCGGCGACGAGGGCCCCCGCCGACGAAACCTGCGGGTCGACCGATGCGGTCACGTTCACGGCCCGGCTGCGGTCGATGCGCCGGATCGATGCGAAGCCGCGCCCCGGCTCCACCAACGCCACCTGGCTGAAAGGCACCTCCCCGCCGTTCGGCGTGCGGACGCGCATGGCTTCGAGGTTGCCGAGCGACCGCCGCTGCTCGCGGGGGTAGCGGACCATGACGCGGACGTCGTCGCGCCCACGCTGGATGCGCTGCGCCTCCTCGCCGTAGAACGCCTGCCGGACCTGGCGGCCGAGATCCTCGAGGGTCAGCCCGAGCGTCTCGGCCGCGGGCCGGATGTCCAGCCGCATCTCCGCTTTGCCGGCCTGCATGGAATCGGCGATTCCATAGACGCCGGCGTACTCCGCCAGCCGGCCCTTGAGCGCGTCGGCGACGGCCCGCAGACGGTCGAGGTCCCGCCCGGAGAACTCCACGTTGACGTCCTCCCCGGCGCTCAGCAGCGACGCGCGCAATTCGATGGCGACCGCTTCCGGGACCGGGCCGGTCTCCTCCCGCCACAGGATGCCGAGCTGCTCGCTGGTGTACGAGCGTGTCTCGGCGGGCGCCAGCTCGATCGTGACTTCACCTATGTTGGAGGCGGCCACCACGTCGGCGTTGATGCGTCCCACCCGGCCGCCGGTCGCTCCGCGCGCCAGCACCGGCTGGTCGCCGATCGTCGTCGCCAGGTGCCGGAAGTAGTCGAAGCCGGTGTTCTCCTCGAGAGTCGCCCGCAACCGTGCGGCGCCCGCCTCGAACTTCGCGACCGCCGCCGAAGTGGCGTCGGCCGGGGTGCCCAGCGGCATCGTGATCGAGGCGGTCATGAACTCGTTCTCGATCGCCGGTGCGAACTGGAAGTTGGTCCCGCCGCCCAGCGCGAGGCCGCCGGTGAGGATCAGGGTGGCCAATCCGACCGCCGCAGCGACATAGCGCCAGCGGAGAGCGGCGTCCAGAGCCGGTTCGTAGCCGTTGCGGACGCACCAGAGGAGAGTCCGCCCGCGATGCGCTGCTGCAACCGGCGCCACGAGCCGGCGCGCGCCCGCCGCCGGCCGTGCGCGAGGTGGGCGGGCAGGATGCCGAGCGATTCGATGAGCGAGAACAGCAGGCAGGGCACGACGACGAGCGGCACGACCTGGAACATCTGCCCGAACCCGCCGGTCACGAAGAGCAGCGGCATGAATGCCACCGCCGTCGTCAGAACAGCGAAGATCACCGGCTTGCCGATCTCCCGCGCCCCGTCGACGGCGCCGCGCAGACCGTCTCCGTGCTGTTCCTGATGGCGGTGGATGTTCTCGCCGACGATGATGGCGTCGTCGACGACGATGCCGAGCACCAGGATGAAGGCGAAGCACGAGACCATGTTGACGCTCAGGTTCAGGCTGGGCATCAACGCGACGGCGCCGAGGAAGCAGATCGGAATCCCGAGGCTGACCCAGAAGGCGAGCCGCATGTCGAGAAACAGCGCCAGCACGACGAAGACGAGCATGAACCCGGCGGCGCCGTTCTCGAACATGATCGCCAGCCGGTCGGTCAGCACCAGCGACTGGTCCTGCCAGACCGTCAGCGTGACGCCTTCAGGCAACCAGGCGTCCGCGCGCCGGACGAAGTCGCGCACGGCCGCCGCCACGTCGAGCGCGCTCTGGTCCCCGGAGCGGTAGACGGACACCGTCACGGCCGGAAGCTCGTCGAAACGGGCGCGCTGGTCGGTTTCCGCGAAGCCGTCGACCACGGTGGCCACGTCGCCCAGCAGCAGGCGGCTGCCGTCCGGCCGGGTCCAGAGCACGAGCCTCTCGTAGTCGGCGCCGCGGTAGGCCTGTCCGATCGTGCGCAGCAGGATCTCGCCGCGCCGGGTGCGCACCGAGCCGCCCGGCAGATCCAGCGAGGAGCGGCGAACGGCGTTCGCGACCTGGTCGAACGTGAGCCGGTGACGCCGCAGCGCCACCTCCGACACCTCGATGGAGATCTCGTACGGCGGGACGCTCACGATCTCGACCTGGCCGACCTCCGGCAGGGCGACCAGACCGTCCCGCACGAGCTCGGCGATCGACTTGAGAGAGGCGACGTCGGCGGCGCCGGCGATGGCTACATCCGTCACCTGGTTGCGGGTGACCAGCTCGCGAATGATCGGCTTCTCGGTCTCGACGGGAAACGTCGTGATCGCCTGGACGTTGTTGGTGATCTCGTCGAGCACGCGCTGGGCGTCGGCGCCGGTCTCGAGCTCCACGATCACCGACGCGCTGCCCTCGGACGCCGTCGACACGATCTGCTGGACGCCGTCTATGTTCTGGACGGCCTCCTCGATACGTACGACGACCCCGGACTCGACCTCTTCCGGGGCCGCGCCGAGGTAGGGCACCTGGATGCTGATGCGGCGCAGGTCGAGTTCCGGGAACACCTCTTCGGTAACGCCCGCGGCGCCCGTCAGGCCGCTGGCGACGATCAGGACCATCAGGAGGTTGGCGGCGACGGGATTGTGGGCCAGCCAGCCTATCGCACGGTTCATCTTGCCGCTCGCCCCTGCGTATCGCCCCTCGCTCCCGAAGCCGAGACGTCACCCGGCCGGACGCAGCGCACGCTGCGCAACTCATCATACCGTCGCCTGCTACCGTCCGAATCTGTTGTAACCGACTACTACCGCGGTGGTTCCGAAGCAGCCGCCGCGCGGCCTGTCTCTGATAGCGAACCTCCCACACCGATCCAGTTTACTGATGGACGACTCTATCCTCTACTGTCTGCCCTGCTTCTTCAGGATCTTCACCCACGTGTCCCGCAACCCGACC
>WTGR01000859.1 GCA_011523485.1 Acidobacteriota bacterium | reverse complement strand
CGCAGGGACCGGGCCTTCGCATGAATCTCCACTGCCGGAGATTCAGTCAGCGCAGCAAGACGCTCCCGCAGCCGGCGTTGTCTTGTCTCGTCGAGTCGGAGTTCATGCTCTTCGATATCACCCATCTCTGTTGCGATATCGCTCAGGAAGACGTCCTGCTGGATCTCCAAGACCTCCTTGGCGCTGGCGATCTGACGAACCGCCTCCAGAATCTTCTTGACATCGTCGGCGTCGATGGATGGCGTTCCGTTGACCACCTGCTGAACGAGCTCGTCACCGCCGAGTTCATCCGAGGCGGCGCTCAGGGCGCCGGAGAGCTCCGCCGCCTGCTCGTCCTCGAGCCCGGCGATGAGGGCAAGCGACGGCCGCTCGTCCTTGGGTATGAAGGGCATTGTCGTCGCGGCGCTCATCAACCGTTGGTTCGTTCGCGCGAATGATATTGGTCGCTCCGAGTGTTCGTCAATTCCTACGACCAAGGATACCAAGCTGAGCGAGTGGCGGTCCTCCGACACGCTGTCAGTCGACCGGCTCGATCCGCAGCAGGGCGGCGGCTCCGCGCTCCGGGTCGCGGCCGAGGAAGCTGCCTCCAGTCAGCACGTACAGCAGGCCGTCGGGGCCCTGGTCGACGTCGCGGATGCGTTGCCGCAGGTCGGCCAGCAGCCACTCCCGCCGTTCCTCCATCCCCTGCCGGTTGAGCTCGATCCGCTCGAGGTGGCCGGTGCGGTCGATGCGGCCGGTCATCAGCGACCCGGCGAACAGATCCCCGCGCCAGGCCGGGAACCGGTCCCCCGTGTAGAACACGAGTCCGGAGGGAGCGATGGAGGGGATCCAGACGATCTCGGGCTGCTCCATGTCCTCCTGCCAGGGCCGCTCCGACACGCGCGGGCCGTAGTACTCGCGGGAGTAGGACACCACCGGCCAGCCATAGTTGCGGCCGGGCAGGATCCGGTTGACCTCGTCGCCGCCCATCGGCGCGTGCTCGCTGGCCCATGCTTCCCCCGTCTCCGGGTGAATCGCCAGTCCCATCGGGTTGCGGTGCCCGAGCGAGAAGACCTCGGGCAGGGCGTCGTCGCGTCCCGCGAACGGGTTGTCGTCCGGGGCCGTGCCGTCGTCCCGCAGGCGCAGTATCTTGCCGACGTGGCTCGCCGGGTCCTGCGCGAGCGGCCGGCGCCCGCCGAAGGCGCCGCCCAACGACATGTAGAGCGTCCCGTCGGGTGCGAAGGCCACCCGTGACGCGCCGCCGTTCATCTCCGCGTCGGCGACGAACACATCGCGGACCTCCGACAGCGCCGCGCCTTCGAAGCGCCCGCGGGCCAGCGCCACCGTCGAGCCGGTCTCGGTCGGCTTCGAGTAGGTCAGGTATACGAGCCGGTTCTGTGAGAAGTCCGGATGCACGGCGACGTCCATCAGGCCTTCGAGCTGCCCCCGGAGCGAGACTTCGGGGACGCCCGCGATCGGGGCCGGTTCGAGCACGCCGTCGCGGATCCGCCGCAGCGTGCCCAGGCGCTCCGTGACCAGGATGCTGCCGTCCGGCAGGAACGCGAAGCCCCACGGGTAGGTCAGCCCGTCCGCGACCACCGAGACGCGGATGCGCTGGCGCTGGGCGGTGTCGTAGACCACCGGTTCCTCGGGCAGCGGCACCGGGGGAATTCCGTCGGCCGCGAACGGTTCCGGCGCGGGTTGCTGCTCGGCGGGCGCCTGCCCGTCGGCCTGCTCCGTGGGCTGCTGCTGGGCGGCCTCCGTTGCGGCCCGTGCCCCTTCGGGGGCTGGCGCGGCGGGTTGTCGGGCGCCGGGCGCGGCCATCGAGAGCATTGCCAACGCCGTCGAGACAAGGAGTACGGCGACAGGTCGATTCATGGTCGTTCTCCCGCCGGCCTCAGTCGGCCGGCGCAATGCCGAACCCGAGCGCCACGGCGTTGTCGCGGACGCGTTCGTCCAGCGAGAGGAATTGCCTACGCAAGCCCGCGCCATGTGTAAGCTCCCTCGGTCCACGCCTCGATCATGTCTTCGCGGTCTGCCTCTTGCAGCCATGTGTGCACGATCGCTGCCTGGCGGCTCGTCGGTTCCTTCGCCCGCACCGCCTCGTAGAACTCCTTGCTCGTGGGTCTTTCGACCCACCCTGCCGTGCTGCTTCGCAGCCGCCTGTTGACCGCCCTGCTGGCGGGGCCGACCTGTGCGGGGTCATGCCGCGGGTGCCACTTCCGGCGGAACTGTTCGTCGGGTGACCAGTCGTCGAAGGCCTCGGCGGGTGCGAGGACCTCCGGCTGTGCGTCGCGGTTCCGCTCCTGGATCCGCTTGCGCTCCATCCGCCATCGGACCAGCGCGTCGGCCTTTTCCGCTATCGAGCTCTTCTCCACTGAACTTCGAGGCTCTGCTCGGTCCATTGTCGCATCCGCGCCCGCACCGGGTGCTCGGACTTCGCCCATCCGGTCCCGCTGACGAATCCCCTGGCGGTCAGTACCGTCCGTACAGCCGTTCGTCGACGGTGTTCCTAAACCGGCTGCGTCCGGACACCAACGAGGTCCCGCGCCGCATTCGGCGACAGGATCGGGACGGGAAATGCGGGAGCCAGGACGAGCAGGTCGTCGTCGCCGGTGATCAGGGCGTCGGCCCTGGCGGCCAGCGCCAACTCCAGGAACGGACGATCGGCGGGATCGCGGCAAGCCGGTGTATCGGGAAGCTCGGACACGTCAACTGTCTCGCACCAGGGCAGATAGTCGGCCAACAGGTCGTGCGCTCGTCGGCGGTCAGTAGCGAAGCTCGCTCAGTCGCGCGATCCGACGGTGTCCTCCCGGCCGATCATCACCTCGGTGGCCTTGACGATGGCCGTCGCCTCGTCGCCCCGCCGCAGGCGCAGCTCGTCGACCGCGTCGCGGGTGATGACCGCCGTGAGCTGCTGATCGCCGATCCGGAGCCGGATCTGTGCGAGCAGTCCTTCCCGCCGCACCTCCTCGACGATGCCCCGCAGGCGGTTCCGGCCGCTCAGTGAGACCAGCACTCCGCCACCCGCCCTGCGCCGCCCGGTCCCCCGTGATGGCGCGCCGCGGTCCGCCAGCAGGCGTGCGACCTCCTGGTCCGAGATGCGGTAGTGCCCGCCGTCGGTTCGGGACGTTCGGACGCTCCCCTTGTAGATCCACTGCTTGAGGGTGGAGTAGCCGACCCCGAGGCGGACTGCCGCCTCCCGCACGGTCAGGATTGCCATGGTGAATGCAGAAAACGGTCGAAGTCGTTTGTCAAATCACCTGGAATGATATTAGATCGTCCGGCACGTCGTCCTGGTCCGCATGTCCGGAACGGAACGACTGCGGCGTGTCGCACCGGCTTCGCATGTCGGGGGCCGGATCTCTGGAGGCTCCGTGCACGTCGTCTCGATGCTCCACGCGGTGCGGGTCCGGGTCGCCGGACGATGCGGGCCGGCCCCCGCGGTGGCACCGATCCCGGGCCTGGTGCTGGCCGGGGCGCTCGCGGCGTTGGTCGGCTGCGGACCGGCCGCGGGCGGCGATGCCCGTGACGCCGACCCGCCGACGCTGCTGGTTTCGGCCGCGGCCAGTCTGTCCGAGGCGATCGGCGCCGTCGCGGACCGGTTCGAGCAGGAACACGGCGTCCGCATCCTGCTGAACGTTGCCGGTTCCCAGGTGCTGGCGTCCCAGATCATCGAAGGCGCCCCGGTCGACGTCTTCATCAGCGCCGACGTGCTGCAGATGGAGCGCGCGGCGGCGGCAGGACGCATCGACGCGGCGCGGCGGGTGGACCTGCTCTCGAACCGGCTCGTCGTCGTCGTGCCGTCCGACCGGGTGGGCATCGTGGAGGAGCCGCGTGATCTCGCCGACCCGGCGATCGAGCGGATCGCCCTCGGCGACCCCGAGGCGGTGCCGGCCGGCGTCTACGCCCGCCAGTACCTGGAGGCCCTGGGGTTGTGGGATGCGCTTGCCGGGCGGATCGTGCCGGCCAGCAGCGTGCGGGCGGCCCTGCGCGCGGTGGAAGCGGGGACGGTGGAGGCCGGCATCGTCTACCGCACGGACGTGCGCGCGGCGGGCGGCGCGGTGATCGCGTTCGAAGTGCCGCTGGACGCCGGTCCGTCCATCGTCTATCCCGCCGCCGTCGCCGTCGACGCGCCCGACCCGGCGGCGGCGGCGCGCTTTCTCGACTACCTGCAGAGTGCCTCGGCGCGGCGCCGGTTCGCCGCGGCGGGTTTCATCGGTCTGCCGTCCGCGGGCGGGGCGGAGAGTGAACGGTGACCGCCGAGCTCGTACAGGTGACGGGCTTCACGGTGCTGATGGCGGCGGTCGCCACCCTCGTCATGCTGCCGCCCGGCGTCGCCATCGCGTGGCTGCTCGCGCGGCGCGAGTTTCCCGGCCGGACGGTCCTGGAGACCCTGGTCTCGCTGCCGCTCGTCGTCCCCCCGGTGGCGACCGGCCTGATCCTGTTGAAGCTGTTCGGCCGCCGCGGGCCGCTCGGGGCGCTGCTCGAGCCGCTCGGCGTCGACATCGTCTTCACCTGGAAGGCGGTGGTGGTCGCGATGGCGGTCATGGGACTCCCGCTGCTCGTCCGGGCGACGCGGGCCGGCTTCGAGCAGGCGGACCGGCGCTACGAGGCGGTCGCCGCCACCCTCGGCGCCCGGCCGTGGCGCGTCTTCTGGACGATCAGCCTGCCGCTTGCCCGGCGCGGGTTGCTGGCCGGGACGGTGCTCGGCTTCTCCCGCGCCATCGGCGAGTTCGGCGCCACGATCATGCTGGCCGGCGCGCTGCCCGGCGCGCGCACGCTCTCGGTCGCCATCTACCGCAACGCCGAGCTCGGCCGCGACGCGGCGGCGATGACGCTGATCGCCGCGGCGGTGACCATCGGCTTCGCGGCCGTCTATCTCTCGAACCGGCTCGGGACCGCGACGTGAGCGGGGGCGGCGAGGCGTCGGTCGTCATCGACGTCCGGCTTCGCGCGGGCGCGTTCACACTCGACCTGCACGAGACCATCGCGGCGCGCACCGTCGCGTTGTTCGGGCCGTCCGGGTCCGGCAAGACCACCACGCTGGACGCCGTCGCCGGCCTGCGCCGGCCCGACGAGGGCGTGATCCGGATCGGCCGGCACGTGCTGTTCGATTCCCGGCGCGGCGTCGACGTGCCGGTGCATGAACGGCAGGTCGGCTACGTGCCGCAGGACCTGGCGCTGTTTCCGCATCTCGATGTCCGGCGCAACGTGCTGTACGGCGCCCGGGGCCGAGCGGCGGAGGGCGGCCCGCGGCTCGGGAGCGCCCAGGTCGGAGGCACCGATACCCGTGACCTGGACCACCGGGGTGCGCACGCGTCGGTGCTGGAGCTGCTGGAGATCGACACGCTGCTGTCGCGCGCGGTGGACGGCCTCTCCGGCGGGGAGCGGCAGCGCGTCGCCCTGGCGCGCGCCCTGATGACCGAGCCCGACCTGCTGCTGCTCGACGAGCCGCTCGCGGCGCTCGACCTCGGCCTGCGCGACCGGGTCCTGCCCTACCTGGAGCGGGTGCGCGACGAGCTCGGCACCCCGATGATCTACGTCTCGCACGTGGCCGACGAGGTGCGGCGGGTCGCCGACTGGGCGATCGTGCTGGAGGGCGGCCGCGCCGTCCGATCCGGCGCTCCCGCCGACGTGCTCGGGGATGCCGGAGGCCAGTGACTCTCGCGGCAGCGAACGATTACGTTGCGGAGCCTCCGGTTCGAAGACCGAGCTCGGCCTCTGCCCGGGCCAGCTCTTCCGGGGTCGGCGCCCCATGTTCGGTTTCCCAGGCGTCGAGGAACTCACGCAGCGCGTCTGCGCGGAGCTTTCTGGCCGCGGCGTCCGCCAGCCACGACGACAGGCCCGCGCCGGCCGCGTGAGCCGCCCTGCGGATCTCGTCCCCAAGTGTGGCTTCGAACGACACGCTCATCTTGTCCACCTTCATGACCAGATACTACCGCGGTATGGTTGCACGACAAGAAAATGAGGATCTACTCGTTTGTGGGTATTGGGCGGGAGCTGGTCGGCCTCGGAATCGCCGCCGAGGCGATGGCGCAGCGATTCAACGCGGACGATTCCGACCATTCGGGTTCGATCAACTTCGCAGTCAGTTGGCCTCGATCCACGACTTACGCCTGCATCCGGGCTCCAGCGGCACCGGAATCCGTTCGCGGTTTCCACAGGACATCGATGGCGTAGCCGAGGTCGAGCC
>WTGR01000892.1 GCA_011523485.1 Acidobacteriota bacterium | reverse complement strand
GCCGTCCCCCATGTCGGTGTTGAAGTTGACGAGCGCCATCACCCGGCCGTCGTCGTCGAGAATCCCGTGGAGCTGCGCCTCGAACCCGCCCTTCTCCCAGGTCACGTTGTTGAAGTACGACCCGAGGCCGGCGATCTGGGGGTACTCGTCGAGCTGGTAGAAGCAACTGAAGACCGGGTGATCCGCAGGCAGCTCCACGATCTCGCGGTCCGGAAAGACACGCGCCATCTGCCGCTCGAACAGCGCCCACTCCGCGGGTCCGTGGAAGTCGTCGAACGTGACCGTTCCACCCCGCAGCAGGAACTCGCGCAGGATGCCGACCTCCGCGTCGGTCAGCATCAGGTTCGCCGGCTCGACGATGTAGATCCAGGGATGCTCCCAGATCGCCTCGTCGGACAGCTCCAGGACGATCGGCTCGTTCACCTGCAGGCTCGTCACCCGCGCCATGCGCCGCGAGAGGTTCTGCTCGGCGACCGGCGCGTCGACCTCCCAGGGATCGACCCAGTAGATGCGCTTGAACTCGGCAAGTTGAGCCGGCGGGGTGTCGTAGCGGATGCGGACGAAGCGCCATTCGAGCCCGGTCAGGCCGTCCCGCTCCGGGAGCGCCTCGTCCTGTCCGGCGAGGTCCGCGCCGCTCGTCAGTAACGCGGCGGCGGCCAGTGCGCCGGCAGCGGGCCGCAGTCCCGCGGCTCTCACCGATCCGCCTCGACGATGGTCAGCAACAGCTCGAGCGCCCGGTCGTAGGTCGGTGCGATCTCCAGCGCCGCCAGGGTCTGCCGCCGCGCCTCGGCGAGCCGTCCCGCCGCGAACAGCGTCTCCGCCAAGTCGGCATGCGCCGCGACCCGGTCCACAGGGCCCAGTGCCAGCGCGACCTCCAGCTCCCGCACCGCCTCCTCCGTGCGCCCGGCCTCCTTCGCGATGCGGCCGAGCGTCTGGTGCGGGATCGGGTCGAACGGGTCGATCTCGATCAGCCGTTCGTAGGCCGCCTGCAGGCGGACGTCGTCGCCCGCCCGCTCCGCCAGCGCCGCGAACCTGCGAACGGCGTCTATCGAGGTCTCGTCGTACTCCAGCAGGCGCTCCAGCTCGACCATTGCCCGCGCGGCGTCGCCCTCCGCTTCGGCGAGGCTCGCCAACTGCCCGCGCGGACTCCCCAGGCCGGTCGCCATGGGCGCCAGCGCGGCCGCGCGCTCGAAGGCGGCGCGGGCCGCCGCGGCATCGCCGGCTTCGCGCAACGCCTGGCCGAGCCCGAACTGCACGTTGAAGTTGTCCGGCTGCTCTTCCGCCAGCTTCCGCAGCGCCTCGACACGCTCGGGCCCCTCCGGCAGGTTCCGCGGCGCATTCTCGAGGGAGCGCCGCAGCGCCCCGAATTGCTCCTCCACGGCCGCATCGAAGCTCGCCTGGAGACGCTCGTAGTCGAGATCTATCCGGACGAGGGCCTCGTCGGTCTCCAGCCCGTCGCCGTACGCGCGAATCAGAGTGCGGAGGGCCTCCATACCGTAGGCTTCGATCAGGTGCTCGACCACCACCGAAGCGTGAAAGTAGGAGAGCGAGATCGACTCGGGCCGCGTGAACCCGCGGTCGAGCTCGTTGATCGACAGCAGCGTGCCGCCGTTGAGAGCGTTGGCGAATTCCAGCACCTGGTCGCGGCCCCAGGCGAGGTGCTTGCGCTTCTCCTCGTAGGTGGAGATCCCCTCGCTCAGCCAGCGCGGCAGCCGCTGTTTCGACATCTGGAGGGTGATGACGTGGGCGATCTCGTGCCACAGCGTCGACATCCAGTTGAAATCGCCCGGCGGGCGCGCGCGCGGCGAGTCGAGGGTGACCACCTGACCGAAGCAGGCCCCCAGGGCGCCGAGCATGCCGGGCAGGCCCAGCGTACGAACCGCGAAGTCGTCGTGGTTTGGAAACACCTCGACCAGGATCGGGGTCTGGACAGTCATCTCGTACCGCGCGGAAAGCTCGTCCAGCGCCTCCTGCGCGATGTCCACGACGTACTCCCGCAGGACCGGGGCCTCGTCGGGATGGAGTCGCACGACGAGATCCCCGCGCTCGATGGTCTCGAACTCGTCGAGGTTGTCCATCATCTGCAGGAGATTGAAGGTCACGACGTCGTAGGGGTCTGCTTCGAACGAGCGCTCCAGCGCCACGCGCGCCGCCGGCTCGTCGCCGGTGCGCAGCAGGTGCATCCCGAGCTCTCCGTAGGCGCGGGTATTGTCCGGATCGAGCTCCACCGCACGCCGCACCAGGTCGACCGCCTCGGGAAAGCGATACGCCCGCGCGGTCTGGCTCCCCGCGATGCGGTAGACGTCTCCATAGGCGGGGTTGATCGCCAGCACGCGGTCGACCTCGGCCGCGAAGTCGTCCGTGCGGTCCTCCAGCCAGGCGATGGCGGCGAGCAGTGAGCGCGCCTCCAGGCTGCGCGGGTTGACGGCCAGAGCCCGGTCGATGGACTCGCGCGCGGCGTCGCGATTCCGATCGCCCAGCTCCAGCTCCGCGACGAACAGGTGCGCCCCGACGCTCGACTCGTCGATGCCGAGGGCGCGCTCCACCGCCCCGCGAGCGACCGGCGGATTCTCGTTCGCCAGCACCCTCGCCATGCCGACCAGAGCCGGCACCCATTCCTCGTCGAGCTCGAGCGCGTCCTGGAACGACTGCAGCGCGTCGGGATTGTTGTACTTCTCGAGGAACAGCTCGCCCCATGCGGTGTGAATCGCCGGATCGTCGGGCAGTGCCCGCGCTGCGCCGCGCAGGAACGTGTTGGCCCGCCGGAAACCGCCGGCTGCGCGGGAGGCGAGCGCGCCGTAGTACTGCGAGAGCCCGTCGAACGAGTTGAGGCCGTTGACGATGACCGCCTCGAGGAACGGCACGGCCTCGGCTGCGCGGCCAAGCCCCAGGAGCAACCGGGCGAACTCGAGCCCCGCCACGCTGCCCGGGTTGGCCTCTGCGACCGGGTCGAGCAACGCCTCGGCCTGTTCGTACTCCCCGACGTCGATCAACAGCCGGGCCCGGAGCGCGACGGCCGCCGGATCCGACGGGTCGCGGCCGGCGGCCAGCTCCGCCGCCGCCTCGCGATCGCCGTGTGCAAGGGCGCGGGTGGCGTCCCGGTGGAACCGCTCGTCCGCGGTGAGCTCTTCCGCCGGCTGGCCGGCGCTCGCCGCGGCGGCCGGCGCGAGCAGCAGGGAGAGGAGGACGACGACGGTCCACCTTCCTGTCATAACGCGATTATAGTGCCGGGATGATCCGTATGCCCATGGACGACGGCGGCCCGACTCCCGTGCGCCGGCTCGCTCGCCATGCGACGCTGCAGCGGATCGGTGCGCGTCTCTATGCGCCGGCCGGCGCCGCCGCGTTCGTGGCGTCGCTCGTCTACTTCGCCTACGCCTATGGCGTACGGTTCGGCGCAACCGGCCAGCCGTCGACAGCCGTCGGGATCGTCGGTGGACTCGCCGTCAATACGGGGCTCTTCACCGTCTTCGCCCTGCACCACAGCCTCCTGGCGCGTAGCGGCGGCAAGCGGCTGGCGGCGCGCCATCTGCCGGACGGGCTAGAGCGCGCGACCTACGTGTGGGTCGCCAGCATCCTGTTCGCTCTGACCTGCGCCTGGTGGCAGCCGCTCCCCGGCGCTCTCTACCGGGCGGACGGGTTGGCGCGCGCCGTGGGCTTCGCCCTGCAGACGGCCGGCGGCGTGCTGATACTCCGCGGCGGGACGGTGCTCGACCTGCGCGAACTGGCCGGCATCCGGCAGGCGGCCGCGCCCGCGGCGGGTGGCGGCGGTCGGCCATCCGAGCTGCGGATCCGCGGTCCGTACCGGCGCCTGCGGCATCCGCTCTACGCCGGCCTGCTTCTGGTGCTGCTCGGAACACCGGACATGACGTACACCCGCTTCTGCTTCGCCCTGCTGAGCACGGCGTACATCGTCGCGGCCATCCCCTGGGAAGAACGCGACATGGCCGCCCGGTTCGGGGACCGCTACGATCGCTACCGGGGCGAGGTGCCCTGGCGGCTGGTTCCCGGCATCTACTAGGAGCCTGCGCCGCAGAAGCCGCGAAGCGAAGTGCTGCGGCGCAAGTCATGGAGCGGGGGGGATGGGCCGAAACGCCGAGCCAGCGAGGCGTTTCGGGGCGCTGGCCGGGCGGCGGTCAGAAGAACGCGAGATTCTGATGGGAAGGGATATCGAACCGCCGCCGGCACTTCTGGCACACGACGACGTCGTCGACGCGCACCATGTAGTTGCGCAGCTTCTTGAACATCTCGCGGTCGCGGCCGTCGGCCCCGCGCGGGGGTTGCGCCTTCTTCACGCGACGGATCCAACGCACCTGGTACTCGCCCCGAAAACCGCATTTCGGACAGGAGTACAGCGCAGGCTTGGTCTCTCGCGTCTCGGTGAAGAATTCACGTTCGTGCAACGCCATGCGCGGATGATAGCAGTCCCCGAACCCGGCGGCGCGCCCCCCGGCCGGACCGCGTGATGCCGGTCGCCGTCTTCGCCGTTTCCGGGCATGGCTTCGGCCATGCATCGCGCCAGACCGAGATCATCCGGGCGCTGCACGCGCAGCGGCCCGACGTCGCGATCGACATCCGGACGTCGGCCCCGAGATGGCTCTTCGAGCGCGCTCTCGACTTTCCGTTCTCGTTCGAGTCGGTCGAGCTGGACACCGGCGTGGCGCAGGTCGACAGTCTGGAGGTCGACGTGCAGACGTCGATCGCCCGGGCCGCCGTCTTTCACCGCGCCCTCGACGAGCGCGTCGACGCGGAGGCCCGCGCGCTGACCGCCCGGGGCGCGGATCTCGTGGTCGCGGACGTCCCGCCCCTCGCCTGCGCCGCCGCCGCCCGCGCAGGCATCCCGGCGATGGCCGTCGGCAACTTCACCTGGGACTGGATCTACGCAGGCTACCCGGAGACGGCGGCGCTGGCCCCGGACCTCGTGCGAACGCTCCGGGACGCCTACTCCCTTGCGACCGCGGCCTGCCGCCTGCCCCTTCACGGGGGCTTCGGCGCCTTCGAGACCATCGTCGACGTGCCGCTCGTGGCGCGGCGCTCGACCAGGAAACCCGGCGACGTCCGCCGGCAACTCGAACTCCCGCGAGACGCCGCGCTGGCGCTGTTCGCCTTCGGACGCTACGGCATCGGGACCGTCGACTGGTCGGAGGTCGCACGGAATCGACAGTGCCGGGTCGTCTTCACGACCGGCTCGCACCCCGACGGCAGGCCGGACAGCCACTCGTTCGCCACCCTCGACGAACGCGCCATGGCCGCTCGGGACATCGCCTTCGAGGACCTCGTCGCCGCCGTCGACGTCGTCGTCACCAAGCCGGGCTACGGAATGATCGCCGAGTGCGCCGCCAACGACACCGCGATGCTCTACACGTCGCGCGGACGCTTTCCGGAGTACGAGGTCCTCGTCGCGGGCCTGCCGGCACTGACGCGTGCGGCGTTCATCGGCCACGACGACCTCTTCGCCGGCCGCTGGGGAGAGCATCTGGACCGGCTCCTGGCGCAGCCCCGCCCGGAGCCCCCGGCCGCCGATGGTGCGCAGGTGGTCGCCGACGCACTCGCGGCGCTGCTCTCCTGATGCGATCGGCAGAACGGCGGAGGATGGACGAAACGGTGCGGCTCAGTCCTTCGTGCAGGTGACGAGCGACCAGATGCGGGGAATGTTGACCTTCTCGATCGACACGGGACGCAACCCCGCCTGGGCGAGGAACGCCGGCAGATCCAGGTCCGCCTTGAAGCCGATATAGACGGTCAGCGGCGAGATCAGACGCTCGGCGCGGGCGACGAAGCGATTGGGACTCAGAAAGTGATTGAGAAAGACGAAACGCCCCCCGGGACGGCAGACCCGCCGCATCTCGCGGGCGACGGCCACCGGATCCGACACGACGCTGATGACGTACGGGGCGTAGACGAGGTCGAACGAATCGTCCGGGAAATCGAGGTGCGCGGCGTCCATCTGCATGAGGCGGACGTTGCCGACGTTGTGGGCGGCGAGCCGGCGAGCCGCCTTTTCCAGCATCTTCTCGGCCACGTCGATGCCCGTCACGCTGACGTTGTCCGGATAGAGCGCCGCGTTTATGCCGGTGCCGACGCCGACCTCCAGCACGTCGTCGCCCGGCTGCAGATCGAGCCTCCGAATCGCCTCAAGGCGCCCCGTGTGCAACGTCGCCCCGAAGAGCCAGTCGTCGATGACCGCGATCTTGTTGT
>WTGR01000928.1 GCA_011523485.1 Acidobacteriota bacterium | reverse complement strand
GGTACGCGCTGTGCACGTACATCGTCGAGTCGACGACCAGGGGCTGCCCCTCGTGGCCGCGCAGCGCGCCGGTCGAGAACGACCAGACCTGGGTGAGATTCGCGACGTTGTCCGCGGTGATGTCGTCGAGCGAGCTGTAGCGCGTGGCCGAGTAGTTCTTCCCCGGCAACACCCACTGGTCGTCGTCGTTCTGCCGCGACACCAGATCGTCGTTGGCGGCGAGCGCCAGCGGCAACCCCAACGCCAGAACCGCTATGGCAGAGATGCTTCGCTTCATGGCCGTTCCCCTTCCCTGGCCGTCCACCGACGTCGCCGCCCCTACCGGGCGTTCCGTGCCGAGAATGGCCGCTCGGGGAACCCGGCGTCAAGGGCAAAATCAGGCGCGCCCGCCGAAACCGGTTAGTATCAGCAGTTCCACGAGACGGACATCGTCACGGTTCACGTGGACGCCCCGGAGACCAGCCGTGCGGGCAAGTGAAGCGCTGACCGGTCAACGGGTGTTCGCGTTGCGGGTGCTGGCCGGGCCGGCGGCGTTCGCGGCCGTCCGCGCCGCGCCCCTGTCCGGCCTCGGACCCGAGGCGCACTTCGCGGTCGCCGTCTACGCCTGGACCCTGGCGTGGTGGGCGGCCACGCCGGTTCCGTTGGCGGTCACCGCCTTTCTGCCGTTCGTCCTCCTGCCGCTCGGCCGCGTGATGCCCTTCCAGGACGTGGCCGGCCTGTACGGCCAGTCGATCCTCCCCTTCCTGGTGGGCGTCATGCTGTTCGGGCATGCGCTGCGGAAGCACGGTCTGGCGGCAAGGATCTCCCTGATGGTGCTGAGCGTGCCGGGTGTCGCGCGGTCCAGCGGCAGCCTGCTGCTCGCAATCATGATCGTGTCCACGTTGATCTCCGCGCTGGTCAACGACCTGGTCGTCATCGTGACGATGACGCCGATTGCGCTGTCGCTGACGCGGTCCGCGGTCGCCGCGCTCGACGCCGGCGGACCGCGACCGGCCGCCACCGGGGCGCCGCGCATGGCCGCGGCGGCGAGTCTGGCGGTTCTGTACGGCGCGTCCGGCGGCGGGCTGGCAACCCCCGGGGGCAGCGTGTTCAACCCGCTGACCCTCGCGATGCTGGAGCGGACGACCAGCTACAGCATCGGCTTTGCGCAGTGGACGTCGACCGGGATCTTTCTCGCGGCGGCCCACGTTCCCATCTGCTACCTGGTCCTGAAGTGGATGTTGCCGCCCGAAGTGCAGGCCCTTCCCGATCGCCGTTCCCACATTCGCCGGCAACGCGAGCGACTGGGTCCGCTGAGCCGCGGAGAGAAGAACGTCCTGTTGGCCCTGGCCGTGATGCTGTTCCTGTGGCTCCTGCCCACCTTCGTGCCGATGGACTTCCTCGACATCTGGTACGCGCCCCCCGTGGCCATGGTGCTCCTGTTCCTGCTGCCGGTGGACGTGAAGCGCGGTGAAACGACCCTCGACCGCAAGGACTTTCACGAAGGCGTCGCCTGGAACGTGCTGTTCCTCGTTGTCGGAGGCCTGGCGCTGGTGAGCGGATTGACCCGCCTGGGGGTGACCGACTGGATCGGGGCCTCGTTCACGGGGAACGTCGCGGCGACGGCGTTGCCGTGGCTGGCTGGTCTGCTCTCGACGGTGGTGACGCAACTGGCCAGCGGCACGGCGACGACGCTGATGGTCTCCTCGATGTTCTTTCCGATCGCGGAGGCTCTGGAGTACAACGCCGCGGTTCTCGCCCGGATCATCGCCGGCACGGCCCATTCCCTGGTGCTGCCCTAGTCCGCCCCGACGGCGGCGGCGACGTTCGCCGCGGGCGCCGTCGGTCTCGGAACGATGTTCAGAACGGGCGTGGTGGCCACCGTCCTGACCTCGATCGCCATCATCGTGCTGAGCACGATCCTGGTGCCGGCGTTCGGGGCGTATACCTTGCGGTGAACCCGGTCCGCCATCGCCTGCGCGCCCACCGCGGGTCCCCGGCGCTCGGCGCCAGAAGCGTCGCAACCGCCAGCCGTTCTGGTCCAGTCGTCGCCTGGCGATCTCCCGCGATCGCTGTCCTACGGGGAATGCCTGCCGCGCAGCGGTCACCGGTCCGCGCGCGCCGGGCCCCACTCTCGCGCCCGGCGCCGGGCTTCGGCGAGCTCGGCCGCGGACATCTTCTGCTCGGCCCGGGCCCGCCCCCGCATCGCGCCGTCCCGCACCGCGCCGGGGCCGTGGCGCGACGCCAGGGTCAGCCACATGTAGGCGCTCACGTAATCCTGGGGAACGGTCCGACCGTCGCCGCGTTCGAGCCCGGGGCGGTCCCCTGCGGTCGGCGAGCCGTTCACAGCGGCACGTCCGTCCGCCTGCGAGGCGCCCGCGGGCCCCTGGGGGACGTCGAGGCCGTCGCCGTACATGAAACCGAGGTTGTATTGCGCCCGCGGATGTCTCTGCCAGGCCGCGAGCGTCCACCACCGCACCGCCTCGGCGCCGTTCGGTTCGACGCCGTCGCCGCGGGCGTACATGCCGCCCAGGTTGTTCTGGGCGTCGGCGTCCCCCTGTTCCGCCGCCCGCCGATACCAGCGGATGGCGAGCGCATCGTCCTGCGGCACGCCGCGCCCTTCGCGGTAGTGGAAGCCGAGGTTGAACTGCGCCTCCGCGTGGCCCTGCTCGGCGGCGGCCCGGAACCACCGCGCCGCCGCCGCGTCGTCCTGCAGCAGGCCCTCGCCGCGCCGGTACTTGAATCCGAGCGAAACCTGCGCTTCGGCTTCCCCCTGCCGGGCCTGCGCGTGCAGATCGACCAGCTCGGCCGAGAGCTCCGGAGCAGGCGCCTCCCCGATCCCGGCACTCGCGAACACAACGATGGCGACAAGAGCGATGACACGCAGACGGATCTCGGGCATCCCGCGTCCTCGGAGAACCACGCCGCACATCCACGCGAACCCGCCCATCCTACCCGGAAACGGCCGCCCCGGCGCCCCTTTCCGCCCAACCAGGCCTCTCCAGGAAGGTTCACGCGGAGCTGCTCTCCCCCGACCAGACCTCTCCAGGAGGGTTCACGGGGAGCTGCGACCCGATCTACGAAGCCGAGTCATGGAGGCGGCTCGATGACTCCCGAGGCACGGCCGCACCGCGCCGGATCCGGCACGGCTTCCAGTTTCGGGTCCAGTGCTCGTCGGTCTGCACGTGGTTCGCACGCACGCTCTTGCAGACGCTCCGCCGAAACTCCTCGGCACCGAAACCGCCCGCCAGGCGCATGACGACCCCCTCGCGTTCGCCGCCAAGGGCGGATGGTTGGGCGTGGGCGTCCCGCATGAAGCGGCGAATCCGATCGACAGAATCGAAAACGCCCTCGAACAACACCGGGACGATCGGGATGCCGCGTTCCCGGGCGTAGCTCGCCGTCGTCAGAAACGGCGCAAACGAGCCGTCGAGACGCCTCAGCGCAAAAGCGTAGAACGTCGCGTCCTCGGGCACCGGGTCGTACCCGATGCTGTGGACGCCGTAGATGTCCTCCCCATAGAGGAGGACGTCGGGTTCCCGGACCTTCCAGGCGTGGTGCTTCTTGACCATCGCCAACCACTTGGCGGTCGACGGCGCGGCCACGCTGCGCCCATAGACCTCGCCGCGGTGGAGGAGCGTATTGGAGCCGTCGAGCTTCTCGGTGACGACGACCGGCGAGCCGACGAACTGCCCGACCTCGGTCAGAACCGCATCGTCTCGTGGTACCGACGGCGAATCCGGCCAGCACGCCGTGCGGGGATACTTCAGCACCACTTGTCCGGCTGCCGCCGCCAATGCGTTATCGAGCCTTCGACGCGTGCTGCGGACAGAGCTGTCGCACCTCGACACCGACCTCTGTCGTCAACTCCTTCTATGGCGGCGATCTCGCCCATCTCGTCACCGAAGAAGTCCGCCGGCCAGTTCTCGATCTCACCCCATTCGTTCAGTTGGAGATCCTCGCACAACGCCCTGCCGGACCTGCTCTCGACGAAGTACAGCTTCAGATCCGACGCCGACGCCTCTCGTCCTTCGGCCACGCGGCGTTGGAAGCGTCTGAGCATGTGTTCGCTGTGACTCTCGACGATGATCTGGACGTCGCGGCGGCGGGCAACCGCAAGCATCACGTCGGCCAACCCGCTCTGGACGGAAGGATGCAGGTGAAGCTCCGGCTGCTCCATCAGGACGATCGAGTGCTCGGGGACGTAGTAGAGAAGCGCCAGCACGGGGAGAATCTGGGAAACGCCGAAGCCGACGTCCGTCAGCATCCGCTCCGGACTGAATCGGTCCCTTCGCACCCGGGCCTGATACAGATTGGACCCCGGCGCAATCTCGGCGATCGAAAACGAATCGATCAAATCCAGCTCGCGCAACCAGTACGCGATCATCTCCTGGAAGTCCATCAACTTCCGGCCCGGCGCCATGTTTCGTCGTTCGCCGCGCCCCGTGGCGGAGAGGATGGCGTCGACCGTGCGCTCTCCGCGCGGACCGACGTCCGTGGGGCTGGATCCGGCCCACCGGTACTCCCGCTGCGGGTATTCCCGGAGCGGACCGAGATAGAAGACGTTGTCCATCAGAACCTCGTACCTGGACGCGAACTCGCTCAGGAAATCCGCGTTCTGGTAGTAGGTACGCACCTGATCGGGGAAGAGGTGCGTCTTGACGGGACCCGGCAACGCCCAACCTCGTCCCCGGTTGCGAGTGAACTCGTAGTCATTGGAATCGAGGTCGAACTCGGTGCGCCGGCCGTCGCGTTGCCTGAGCGCGAAGACCGCGTCACCGAAGCGGTACTCCAGCAACTTCGCCGCGAGTTCCCCATCCAGACCGACTCTAGCTCGCATCCCGAGCTGCTTGTCTTCATACAGCACGGCCCGGCGCCGCCCCGCCGGATCCTGGATCTTCAGGGGATCCCAGAGCGTCCACTCCAGCTTCCATTCGATTTGCGCGGTCTCGTCACCCTGATGAACGACATCCCTGAAGTTGCCCAGGTTGACGAACTCATCGGGGCCGCCGAAGTCCAAAACGAGACGACGATCCGTCGTGTTCTTCGTCTGCTTGAGCATGAGCAGGAATTGGATGATGCTGCTCTTGCCGGAGCTGTTCGTTCCGAACAGGCCGGTGATCTTGCCCAACGGCATGTTCAGTTCACGCCAAGCCTTGAAGTTCGTGACGGAGAGGTGATTCAACATGGCATCGTTCAGACTGACCAGCGGGCGCTCCGCCGTCGACTATTCTGGTGTCGCGGAGACCGCACCGAGCCTGGAGAACCCGACCAAACCGGGTGGAAAAGTGACTGCCTCAAAAGCATCACGATGCATCGGTAGTCGTTTATTTTACCAGCGACGAGACAGGTCGTCTGCGGCGCGAGCGGGCCGCACGGGTGCCGGCAGCGGCCGCCGCGAGTCGACGAGATCCGCACCGCGTGGCCATCGGCGTGCCCGGACCCGAGGCGGCTCGGTCGCGGTGGATCGGGTTGCGACACGGTACCGGGAAGACCTCCCCGCGGCCTGCTCACGCGTGGCTGGTCCGACGCCCGGCGCACTTGCGATTGCCGCCGCCGGCTTCTTCAGCGCATCATCAAGGTTCAGAACATCGCTCGACACCCACTCGCCGGTCTTCAGTGTTGACGCGCGGGAAGACCGGTCCCACGGCCCGCGCGGAAACCGGGCGAGGAACCATACCGATGCGTGCGACACCGTTCCCGATCGCGGCCGCAATCCTGTCGTTCGCCCTGGCCGGCCCGACCGCCCAGGAAACCGACGACGCCGCCGACTCGCCGGACCTTCCGCTGGAGCCGGCGCGCACGCTGTCGCTCGACACGGACGAGGGGACGTGGATCTCGGTGGACGTCAGTCCGGACGGCGGGACCATAGTCTTCGACCTGCTGGGCGACCTCTACACGATTCCGTTCGCGGGCGGCGACGCGACGCCGCTCACCGAGGGGATGGCCTACGACAGCCAGCCGCGCTACAGCCCGGACGGGTCGCAGGTGCTCTTCGTCTCGGACCGCGACGGCTCCGAGAACCTGTGGCTGGTCGACGTCGACTCCCGGGCGCTTCGGCAGGTGACGAACGCGCCGGCGAACAACTACGAGTCGCCGGAGTGGCTGCCGGACGGCGACTACGTCGTGGCGGCGGTCGGAGCCGGCGCGCTGGCGGGGGGCGACCGGCGCAACCCGAAGCTCTGGATGTGGCACGTCGACGGCGGCACCGGGATCCAGCTCATCGACGAGCCGG
>WTGR01000854.1 GCA_011523485.1 Acidobacteriota bacterium | reverse complement strand
GGTTACGTGGTCGCGATGAAGCGGGCGTGCAGCAACGTCTCGGGCATCATCTTTCAGTACCCGTTCTATGCGGGGATCATGGGCATGATGGAGTTCACCGGACTGGGGGAAGCCGTCGCGACCTGGATGGCGGCAGGCGCCAGCGTCACGACGCTGCCCCTCATCGCCCAGGCCAGCGGCGCCGTGGTGAATTTCGCAATTCCTTCGGCCGGCGGAGAATGGGCGGTCATCGGTCCGACCTTCGTCGAGGCGGCGAGGGGTCTGGCGGTGGATATGCCGCCTGATCAGTTCGACGCGTTCGTCTCCAGGATGGCGATGGCGGTGGCGTACGGCGAGACTTCCACCAATCTGGTGCAGCCGTTCTGGCTGCTCATCATCCTGCCGGTGATGGGCGCCGGGGTGCGGGTTCAGGCACGCGACTTCATGGGCTATCTGATCATCCCCTTCCTGGTCGCGTACGGTGTCGCGGCGGTGCTGGTGACCGTGGCCCCGGTATGATGGCTCAGCCCGGTCCGACGCCAGCGACGGGGTCGTATTGTCTCCTCAGACAAGCACACTGAGAGACCCGTTCGCACGCTGAAGCGGCACCGTCGGTCCGGCTTCTTCAACCGCGCCGCCCGGGCGCACAGCGCCTGAACCTCATCGGACGCCACCTCGCACGCACGGTCGCCGGCCAGGCTCTGCTTGAGAAGTCCCTTCGGACGAGGGCGGGCCGGCGCCCGTACCCGTCGCGTCGGCTTGAGATTCAATCGAGAAACCGATCCCTGATATCCGGAGCCGGTACCATGCAGGACGCCTTTCTGCCGAATAACCTGTACCTGTTTCTCGCGAACAGCCTGTAAAGGTAATCCCGAAACGTTCTCGGTACCACGCCGAATGCGGCGCACAGTCGCCAGGGCCAGATCAACTCGGCGGCGATAGCCAGGGCTGCGTCAGTGCGAACCAGACAGGAACCATCCTTGATGAGAAGGAACGTATCGAGTTCATCAACCGGAGAGTAGTACTGCTCCATGAGCGTTCGTGCCGTGTCGCTCTGCATCGGAACGAACCTGAACTTGCGGGCGGGATCACGCTTGATGATGAAGTTCACAGCCCCGTTGCAGAAGTTGCAGATCCCATCGAATACGACAATGCAGGAGCCGTTCATTTCCCACTGCCAGGCAGCTTCCTCAGTAGCGGTACGTCGCACCCGGTTGCACGGCGCGCGACCGACCTGGCCTTGCTCCGAAGGGACGCCTGGCTTTCCAGGGCCGCACCCCGGCGGGATGTGGCCGGTGAGAGCCCGCTGTGCACCCCACCCATCAAAGTGAAATCCTCGCCCCAAGCGTAACTCGTGCCGATGCCCGCCGGGGCTTCCGTGCACTCGTTGACCTGCGAGACCTCAGCCGGGCGATCCTCAAACGCCGCTGAGATGGATTCGAAGCGCACTCCGGGGACAGCGATCCATCGGCCGAAGGGGACTTCATCACGAATCCACAAAGCTACAGCGTCCGTGGCTGACTTGTTATCCGCAGTAACGGCCGACGTACTGTCCTTGCGCAGCAGCTGTTCTGAAAGCATACCGCTGAAGCGGGGAGCCGATCCGATGCAATCCGGCGGTTCTCCTCGCCTGTCTCGGCGCAGCCTCGATCCGAGTCATTGGGCATCCGGCTCCTGGCGTCGGCACCGGTTGCACACATTGGGACGGTTGAATCAGAGACAGATCCCGCCCATCTTTACCGAGAGGAGCCGAAGATGAGCGCGAGGAAGCGCCCATCCAACGGCCAGGCTGAAAAGACGGTCAAGGTAAGCCGTGAAGAGGATAGCGAGGCAGACAGCGCGTGTGGCATGGCTCATTGCCGGCATCGTTGCGCTCGCGATTGGCGGTCTCGGCGCGGTGTTGCCGTTATTGCCGACCACACCGTTCGTTCTCATCGCCGCCGTTGCGTTCGCAAAGTCATCCGACAGATTGCACGCATGGCTTCTGGATCACAGAATTTTCGGCGCGCTGATCGTCAATTGGCGGCGACACGGCGCCATTAGCCGGTCCACGAAGATCGCGGGCATCGCTTCGATGGCCCTCGTTCTGGCCATATCGCTTCTGTTGGACGCCCCGGCAACGGTCATCGCCGTGCAGGCGGTGGTTCTGGGCGCTTGCGCGATCTTCGTGGCTTCACGGCCCCTGCCGCCAGATCGGCAGTAATCGTCACAACCCACGCACCTGAAGGTGCACTTCCTGCCAGCGCCCGTCGTTGCCTGAATGGGCAGGCCCGCATCCTGCCCGCGTTCGGCAAGATGCCGCTTGACCGCATCGGCCCCGAGGACGTGGCCGAGTGGTTCGACGCGGCGAGCAGGGACAAGCCCGGCGCGGCCAACCGCGCGCTGGAAATCCCGCGCGCGATGATGTTCCGGGCCGAGGAATGGGGACTGCTGCGCGAGCGCGACACCAACCCGTGCCTGGGCATCGCGATGAACCCGCGCAAGCGGGTCGCGCGGTTCCTCGATGCGCACGAGACGCGCTGGCCCGAGGCCGTCGCCGCGATCCGGCTGCTGGCGCTGACCGGCTGCCGCCGCAGCGAAGTGCTCGACCTGCGCTGCCGCGACATCGGCCCCGACGCGCTCAACCGGCCCGCCAGTCGTACGCGAACCGGGCGGCGTTGGCGCGGACTTTGTTCCACGACAGGCGCATCAGGCCGAGCCGACCGCGCCGACGGCGCGAGCCTCGATCATGCGTGCAGCGCCCTCGTGCGCCGTCCCGCAATCGTGCGGTCGCGCCGCGCCCGCGCAAGCTCGTAGCTCGCCTGCATCCGCATCCAGTGATCGGCGGTGCCCCAGCCGATGTCCTCCAGCGCCAGCGCCATGTTCGCCGACACGCCCGCCTTGCCGTTCAGCAGGCGCGACAGCGTGCCGCGCTCGCAGCCGAGACGCGCCGCCGTCTCGGTCACGTTCCAGCCCTCGTCGTCCATGCTCTCGCGGATCAGTTCGCCCAGGTGCGGCGGGTTCAGCATCGGGCCAACGCGCTCGCTTGCAATGTCGTTCATGGTCAGCACTCCCTCCGGTCAGTGGTAGTCGATCAGGTCCACGTCCACGGCCTCGCCGTCCTCGAAGCGGAACACCACGCGCCAGTTGCCCGAGACGCGAACGCTCCACTGGCCCGCGCGGTCGCCCTTCGGGGGATGCAGCCGGAAGCCCGGCGCGTCGGCGCTTCGCGGATGCGTCGCCTCTTGCAGCCGGAACAGGATGCGCTTGAGCCGTGGCACCAGACCCGCAGGCACCCGCGCGGTGTTGTCCCGCTCGTGCAGCGCCCGCAGTCCCTTGTGCCTGATCCTCATGCGGCACTGTAACGCGACGCGCTACACGCCGCAAACGTCCGCCGCCGTCATGGCTGCCGGTGCCGATGCGCGGCGGTAACGTGTGCACGGTTTGGCCCTGCGCTGCGGGAACATGTGAGACGGAATCCGCTGCGCTCCGGTAACGTGTGCAGCCGCGCCGCCGCCGACACTGCGGAGCGAGTGCATGACGTTGCGATTGTCCCTGTCTCCCTGCATTGATTCGTTACCTCGTGCTTCCTATACCGCGCGGCGGTTCGGGAACCCTTCCCGCAGGTGCGCGGCGGGCGTTGCCGCTCAAGCGCCGCTCGGGCTAAGTACCGGATGCATAACGGCTTTCATCGCCCGACGGTTCGAGCAGCCAGGAAGCGCAATAGCGACGCCCTTCGGCGCGTGGTCCACACACCCCTCGCACGCCGTCGCGACAGTCTCGTCGTGTCGTCCGGGCTCAACGCGGACAGATCCTCCGTGCATCCGGCGTCGTGGATGGTTGACCAACAATGGTGGCGCGCCACGCGCGGTGGCGGAGAGTCGATGCCCGCTCGGCTGAGAAACCGCCTTGCGCCCGACGACGGGCTGGCCTGTTCGATGAACAGGGCCCCACACCACGACGCTTTGAAGCGGTCCCAGCTACAACCGGGTCATCACCTCTCCACCAGGAACGGCTCGTGGGGAAGGCGGCCGGCACCGCTCACACCATGCGCGCAGACCATGGCCGTGTCCGTCCTCTGGTAGTGCCTTCGGACTTCCACTATTTTTCTGCTGAGATAACGATACCCCGTCCGACGGCAGGGACAGCATCATGAGAAAGCTCTATCTCGGCGCCGCGCTGCTCGGCGCCATCGTCCCGTACCTGTTCTATTTTCGGCACCTGGCAGCGAGCGGGCCGAGCCTCGCGGCTTTCGCGGCCGCCGTGTCCGCCAACCCGGCAGCGAGCGGCTTCACCGCCGATCTGCTGATCGCCTCGCTGGTCTTCTGGGCGTTCATGTACCACCGTCACCGCCTCGCGCACGGACCCCATCCGCTCGGATTCATGGCGCTGAACCTCCTTGTCGGGCTCGCCTGCGCGCTGCCGGCGTATCTGTACGCCATGGAGCTCGGCCGCAAACCGCACGCCGGGCGGGCTTGACGCGCCCCGGATCCGGCACGTGCGCGCCCCGGGTCCCGACGGGCTCGCGGCGACAGCCGGTCCGGCCGCGAGCCGTGGACCGGACCGTTTTCTGGGCTAGAATCCCGAAAAAGCCACCTGCGGAGCGCTCCGACCGATGGGAAACGTCAAGCTGCCACTGTACTTTGCCGTCACCGCCATGACGGCGCCCGCGCTCGCCGGTGCCCAGGGCACGCTGCGCGACGCACGCGAGGTCCACCTGGCCGACGTCCGCCAGCTGACCTTCGCGGGCGAAAACGCCGAGGCCTACTGGTCGCCGGACGGCTCGGAACTGGTCTTCCAGTCGACCCGCACGCCCTACGAGTGCGACCAGATATTCCGCATGCCCGTCAGCGACCCGGCCGCACTGACGCGGGTCTCCACCGGGCAGGGCCGCACGACGTGCGGCTACTTCACGGCGGACAGCGAGCGGGTGATTTTCTCGTCGACCCACGCGAGCGGCGCGCAGTGCCCCGCCCCGCCCGACCGCTCGCGGGGCTACGTCTGGCCGCTGTACGACAGCTACCAGATCTACAGCGCCGCACCCGACGGCTCCGATCTCAGGCCGCTCACCGACACGCCCGCCTACGACGCGGAGGCGACGGTGTGCTCGACGGACGGCTCGATCGTGTTCACCTCCACCCGCGACGGCGACCTCGAGCTCTACCGCATGGAGGCCGATGGTTCCGACGTCAGGCGCCTCACCGAGGCCCCCGGCTACGACGGCGGCGCGTTCTTCTCCCGGGATTGCTCGAAAATCGTCTGGCGCGCGTCGCGGCCCACGGGCGATGAGCTCGCCGAGTATCAGGCGCTGCTGGCCGAGGACCTCGTGCGGCCGAGCGATCTGGAGCTGTGGGTGGCCAACGCCGACGGCTCCGAAGCCCGCCAGATCACCTACCTGGGCGGGGCGAACTTCGCACCGTTCTTCTTCCCCGACGGCGAGCGCATTCTGTTCTCCTCCAACCACCACGACCCCACCGGCCGGGAGTTCGACCTCTGGGCGATCAACGTCGACGGCACGGGCCTGGAGCGCATCACCTATACGCCCGACTTCGATGGCTTCCCCATGTTTTCGCCCGATGGTGAACGGCTGGCGTTCGCCTCCAACCGCAATCAGGGCGCACCGGGGGGGACCGACATCTACGTGGCGCGCTGGCTCGACGGCGAGCCCACCGCCGCGCAGTCCGCAACCGACCGCTACATGGCCGACGTCGCCTGGCTGGCGGATGATGCCCGCGACGGCCGCGGCCTCGGCACCCCCGGCCTGGCCGCCTCCGCCGCGTGGCTGGAGACGCAGTTCGAGGCCATCGGCCTGGAGCCGGCCGCGGCGGACGGCAGCTACCGGCAGAGCTTCGATGCGGTGTACGCGGTGCAGCGCGGCCCCGACGCGGCGCTGAGCATCGACGGCGAGCCCGTGCCGGCGGAGGACTTTGTCATCCCGGGGTTCTCCGCCGCCGCGGAAATCTCCGCGCCGGTGGTTTTCGCCGGCTGGGGGATCGATTCGGCGGAGCACGGCATCAACGACTACGAAGGCGTGGACGCGCGGGGGCGGATCGTGCTCGTGCGCCGGTACACGCCGGAGGACGGCGTGTTCGAGGACGAGTCGCTGCGCAGGCGCCTCGGCGACCTGCGCTACAAGGCGTTCACCGCCCGCGAGCACGGCGCCGTCGGCCTGCTGATCGCGGACCTGCCCCCCCGGGGCGCACCGCGGGATTAGCCGCCGCTTCCCCGGCTGGGGGTTGATCCCCAGGGCGGCGCGGGC
>WTGR01000198.1 GCA_011523485.1 Acidobacteriota bacterium | reverse complement strand
GCGACGTCGCGTCCTCGGCGTCGAGCTTCGCCAGGACGGGGTAGGCGAGGCCCAGGAGGACCAGCAGAATCATCAGGCCGTTGCCCGGAACCGCATCGGGCGCCACCGCCAGCACGATGGCTGTCAGCAGGGTCAAACCGACGATTACTCTGGGTGCCATTCTCTTCTCCTTTTTCGGGGGAGGTACGACGAATCCCCGGTTCACGGTAGAAGGAAACCCGGCTTCGACTCGATCTCTTCAACCCTTGATTCGATTGACGATCCGCAACGCCGCGATCGTCGCCACGCTGGCATGGAGCGCCGTCGACAGCCCGTCCAGGATGCCGTCCAGGTACATGCCTACGGCGGGAATGGCGTTGAGCACGTCCGACCCGGCCGAGGCGCCTACCGCCAGGACGACGACCAGGTACGCGGTTGCGTCCTCCGGATCGATCGCCACGTAGGAATAGGCGAGGCCCAGGACGACCAGCAGAATCGCCAGCCCGTTGCCCGGGATCGCATCGGGGGCGAAGGCCGCCGCGATTGCCGCCAGCAGTACCAGACCGCTGATCACCCTGATTGCCATTTCTGTCCTCCTTCATCGGGAAGTGGTACGACGAATCCCTCGTTTGCGCGGGCCGCTAGCGGCAGCCCGGGCTTCGAATCGCGAGGGAAACACGGTTTGCGCGCAGCCTGGGTCCAAGGGGGGATGGCGGGCGCGGGGATGGTTCACGGCCGCGGGGTCGGCCCGCAACAGGGGTAGCGGGCCAGCCACCGACGAGACAGGGCGAGCGAGACGTTGCAGCGGCGACATGGCGCGCTCACGTTCCCGATCTGCCGCCCGCACGCCCCAGGGGACGTGCGGACCGAACCCTACTTGCCGTAGACGTGGAGAGACAGTCTTTCGCGTTCACGCGCACCGGTCAAGGAAAATCGTGATTGCGCGTGGTGGATTTCGGGAGGCTCGCGCCGCTCAGTACTCGCGGAAGATCCGCCGGATCTCGTCCAGATCGCGCGTTCGGGTGAGCGCCAGCATCAGGAGAATGCGCGCCTTCTGCGGGTTCAGGGTGTCGCCGGCCACCATCTCGGGGCCGTCGTCCGAGGTGCGCGGCAGGACGCGTCCGCTCCCGACCCGGTTCGATCGCACGATGATCGGTCTCGAGCCGGCGGGCAGCTCGGCCACGCGTTCGAGCGCCGTCCGCTCCGGGCGTGACATGCCGCCGGCACCGGTCCCGGCCACGACGATGCCGTCGACGCCGTCGTCGATCAGCGTTTCGATGAGCACCGGGTTCGCCGCGACGTAGGAGTAGACGATGTCGACCTGGGGAAACGTGGTGACGCCGGCCAGATCGAACTCCGAGTCCGTGGTGTGGCGTTTCGTCGGCGCCCGGTAGAACGACACCCGGTCACCGTCCACGTAGCCGAGAAGGCCCAGGTCCCGCGAGCTGAACGTCTCGAGTCGGTAGGTGCTGGTCTTGGTGACGTCGCGGGCGGCGTTGACCTGGTCGTTCATGACGACCAGCACTCCCTTGCCCCGCGCCTCGGGCGACGCCGCGGTGCGGACGGCGTTCAGCAGGTTCAGGGGACCGTCGGCGCTGATGGCCGTCGCCGGCCGCTGCGCGCCCACCAGCACGACCGGCCGGTCGTGGCGGACCGTCAGGTTGAGGAAGTAGGCCGTCTCCTCCAGCGTGTTGGTGCCGTGGGTGATCACCACGCCGGCCGCGTCCGGCTCGCTGCTGAAGATCTCGTCGATGCGGCGGGCGAGCGTGAGCCAGTCGTCGAAGGTGATGTCGGGGCTGCCGACGTTGGCGACCTGCTCCACGCGGATGCTGGCGTGCCGGGCCAGGTCAGGAACCGCCGCGACGAGCTCCTCGCCCGAGAAAGCGCCCGCGCGGTACTCCGTCAGGCTGGTCGGCGACGCGCCGCCGCCGGAGATGGTGCCGCCGGTGGCGAGCACCCAGACCACCGGGGGAGCGCCGGGCGCCTCCTGGGCGATCGCGCCGGCGCCCGGGATGCCGCAGATCGCGAGGGAAGCGGCCAGGCCGATCGAGCGCACGGTCCACGTACGGGGGTTGTCTGTCGTCATGGCGGCATCCTGATGGCCCGCGGTCGTCGATGCAAGCGCTTCCGTGCGCGGCGCAACGGCGTCGCCGCCGTCGATTGACTATGATCGGGCATGGCTCGCGCGGTACACGAGAGGGGCGCACCATGGCGGTAGCGGCAGTGTCGGAACGCGTCGCGGACGTCCAGCGGTACCGCTTCACCGTCGACGAGTTCGCACGGATGGGCGAAGCCGGGGTCTTCACCGAGGACGATCGGGTGGAGCTGATCGATGGAGAGATCCTGGAAATGACGCCCATCGGCCCGTTGCACGCGTGGATCGTGGATCGCCTCAACGAGCTGATCATGGGGCGTCTTGCCGGCCGGGTGCACGTACGGATCCAGAATCCGGTTCGCCTGGGCAGCCATACCGAGCCGCAGCCCGACCTGGTGGTTGCACGCAGGACCGGCGCCTACGCCGAGCGCCATCCCGAGCCGGACGACATTCTTCTCGTCATCGAGGTGGCCGACTCGTCCCTGCGCTACGACAGGCTCGAGAAGGTGCCGCGATACGGCAGGGCCGGCATCCCGGAGACGTGGCTGGTGGACGTCGAGGCGCGCACCGTCACCGTCTGCACCGGACCCGGCGCCGACGGTTATGCGCGCCAGAACGTGCGGCGGCGCGGCGACACGTTGGCCGCGACCAGCGTACCGGAGCTCGGATTGCCGGTCGACGACGTCTTCGGCAAGTGAACGGCGGGGCGGCGCCCGGGAACTTTCATCACAGGCAGCGACTGCAGGAGGGAATCTACACATGGACAGAAGAAGGTTTCTCGCAACCTCGGGGATGACCGTGCTGGCGGCGGCGCTCAGGGACCTGCCGCTCGCCGGCTGGCAGGGACTCACCACCTCGTTCGAAGACCTGCGGCGGGGCGTGGGCATCTTCAACGGGCAGGGCGGCACCATCGGGTGGCTCGTGAACGCGGACGGCGTTCTGATCATCGACAGCCAGAACGCCGCGGCCGCGGCCGCCTGCATCGAGGGCATCGGGGAGCGGTCGTCGAACGCGATCGACATCCTGATCAACACGCACCACCACGGCGACCATGTCGGCGGCAACCAGACGTTCCGCCCGGTGGTCGGCTCCATCGTCGCCCACGAGAACAGCGCAATGTGGCAGCGGCGGGCCGCCGAGCAGGCGGGGAACGAGGACTCGCAGGCCTATCCCGACGAGACCTTCACCGACGAATGGCGGACGAGCATCGGGGACGAGACGGTCGTGGCGCGCTATCACGGCGCCGGCCATACGAGCGGCGACTGCGTGGTGACCTTCGAGCAGGCCAACGTCGTGCACATGGGCGACCTGATGTTCAATCGCCTGCATCCGTTCGTCGACCGGTCGTCCGGCGCCCGGATCTCGGGCTGGATCGACGTGCTGGAACAGGTGTCCGCGGCACATGCGGCCGACGCGATCTACATCTTCGGCCACGGGACCCCCGGCGCCGGCGTGACGGGCGACCAGGGCGATCTCGCGCACCTGCGGGACTACTTCACGGCGGCGCTCGAGCTGACGCGCCGCGAAATGGCGGCCGGACGGTCGAGGGACGAGATCACCGCTACCGAGTCGCTCCCCGGTTTCGAGGATCACGTGTCGCCGTTCGCGCTGCTGAGCCTGAGCGGCGTGCTCGGCGTGGCGTACGACGAGCTGGCCGAGGGGTAGGCGGCGGATCGCGTCGCGCAAGGGGGCTCGGCGCGTCGAAGCGACGGCGCGCCGCGGCCGGCCGGCGTCGGCGAGCGGGGGACGGACCGCCGAGTCCCTCGTCCGCCGGCTGTCCGGCGAGGGCGGACGCCCGTCGCGCCCGCCATTGCGGTTTCCACTTGCGGCCGACGAGAGATCGTCGGCCGGTGAGAGTGTCTGAGGAGGACCACCGTGCGTTCCATGATGCCGAAGCCGACCGTCGCCGTCGTTGCCGCTCTGTTCATCCTCGCCGTCGCGGGCGGGACCGCTGCCGGAGCATCGGGTTCGGCCGCCGAGTCGCAGTCCGCGGGCGAGGACCGGCTGGAGCAGCTCCGGAAGGAGGCGCTCGACGGTGTCGACGGCCGCCGCGCCTTCATCCAGCGGATGATCGACACCCAGTTCAGCTTCGCCGAGCTCGGCTTCCAGGAGTTCGAGACCCAGCGCTACCTCACGGGGATTCTCGAGCGGGAGGGTTTCGAGATCGAGCTCGGGACGGCGGGCATGCCGAGCGGCTGGCTCGCCCGGTGGGGTTCCGGACGGCCGGTGATCGCGCTCGGCAGCGACGTGGACGGTATCCCGAAGTCGTCGCAGGTGCCCGGGGCGGCGTACCGCCAGCCGCAGATCGACGGGGCGCCGGGGCACGGCGAGGGACACAACTCCGGCCAGGCGGTGAACATCGCGGCGGCGCTCGCGGTGAAGGAGATCATGGAGCGGGAGGGGATCCCCGGCACGCTCCTGATCTGGCCCGGCATCGCCGAGGAGCAGCTCGGCGGCAAGGCCTACTTCGTCCGGGCGGGGGTGTTCGACGACGTCGACATCGTGCTCTACAGCCACGTCAGCAGTGCGATGACGACCGCCTGGGGCGACAGCCGCGGCAACGGAATGGTCTCGGTCGAGTACACCTTCGCGGGCGAATCGGCGCACGGCGCCGGCGACCCGTGGAACGGCCGCAGCGCGCTCGACGCGGTCGAGTTGATGAACATCGGCTGGAACTTCCGCCGCGAGCACCTGCGCATCCAGCAGCGCTCGCACTACGTCATCAGCGACGGCGGCGACCAGCCGAACGTCGTGCCGTCGACCGCCAGCGTCTGGTACTTCTTCCGCGAGAGCGACTACGAGAACATCATGCGGATGTGGCGGATCGGGGACGCCATGGCCGAGGGCGCGGCGAAGATGACCGACACCACGGTCACCTCGCGGGTCCTCGGCGCGGCCTGGCCGCAGCACCACAACCGGGTGATTGCCGAGACGATGTTCACCCACATCCGGCGGGTCGGGATGCCCGACTGGTCGGAGGACGATCAGCGTTTCGCCCGCGCGGTGCAGGAGATGCTCGGCGTCGAGGAGCAGGGCCTGTTGACCCAGGCGCAGGAGGATCTGGACGGCTCCGAGCGGATTCCCGACAACGAGCGGCGCGGCGGCGGCTCAGACGACATCGGCGACATCTCGTGGGTCGTGCCCACCGCCACGTTGCGGTTCCCGTCCAACATCCCCGGCGGTGCGGGCCACAACTGGAACAAGACCATCGCCATGGCCACGCCGATCGCCCACAAGGGGGCGACGGCCGGCGCCAGGGTCCAGGCGCTGACCCTGCTCGATTTCGTGCTCCGGCCGGAGCTCGTGCAGCAGGCGCAGGACTATTTCGCGAACCAGACGAAGGACCGGCAGTACACGACGTTCCTGCGCCCGGAGGACGAGCCGGCCATCTGGCTGAACCGGGACATCATGGAGCGCTTCAAGCCGCAGCTCGAGGAGCTCTACTACGACGAGACGCGCTACGACACGTACCTGGAGCAGCTCGGCATCGAGTACCCGCGGTTCGAGCCGCCGCAGGACTGAACGTGATCCTCGCCGCGGGCCGGGCGGCTAACGGCGTCCCGGCCCGTAGAGCACCCGCCCGGGCCGGGCGCCCGTGTGCTCGCCGCCGTCCACGACCAGCGTGCCGTTGACCAGGACGTACTCGATGCCCACCGCGTACTGGTGGGGTTCCGGGAACGTCGCGCGGTCGATGACGCGGTCGGGATCGAAGACGGCGACGTCGGCGAAGAAGCCCTCCCGCAGCAGTCCGCGGTCCTGCAGGCCGAGCCGCGCGGCGGTGGCGCCGCTCATCTTGCGCACCGCCTGCTCGAGGGTCAGTACCCCTCGCTCGCGCACGTAGCGGCCGAGAACGCGGGCGAACGTGCCGTACTCGCGCGGGTGGGGCACGCTGGCGCCGAAGACCGACACGCCGCCGTCCGAGCCGATGGCGGTGGCCGGGTGCTGCATGATGCGCTCGACGTCACGCTCGTCCATCGCGTGGTAGATGGCGCGCGCGCCGCCGCGCTCGACGATCTGCATGACCAGGTCGGCGGCGTTGGCCACCGTTACCTCGATCTCCCGCTCGGCGAGAATGTCGGCGAGGCTCTTGCCCTCCAGCGACCGGTCCCATTCGCACAGGCCGATGACGATGTTCGCCGGGTCGCCGCCGCCGCGGTCGTGCTCGATGCGGT
>WTGR01000451.1 GCA_011523485.1 Acidobacteriota bacterium | reverse complement strand
CGCCGGAAGGCCAGGAACGACGAGCTGCCGCGCACCAGCAGCTTGTTGTTCTGGTCCAGGACCAGCTCGCCCTGGGCCACGTTGCGCATCTGGTCGGTGCGCCCGTAGCGCACCCCGTTGGCGGCCAGGCGGTTGAGCTCGGCCGGCTGGTAGTTCTGACCCACCGAGACCGCGGGGACAAAGAACCCGGGCGGGGGCGCCCCGGTCGCCTTGCCGCCGCCGCTGGCCGGCAGCCCGGCCAGGATGTCGACGTCGCCGGCGGTCTTCAAGTCCGCCCCGTCGACGGCGATCTGGCCGGTCTTGGGCGCGGCGTGGGTGATCGTCGAGTCCAAAAGCCCGTTGAGCTGGGCGGCGGTGACCACGTCGCGGGCGGCAAACGTCGGCGGGTTGGGGCCGGGCATCAGGCCCCCGGTTCCACCGGCGGTATCGAGACGCCGAGGCCGGTGCCCGTCGCGTTGCGGGCCCAGACGACGATCGTGTAACCGGTGCCGTTGACCAGGCCGGTGATCGTCCGCGAGGTGGCGGTGATGCCGGCGATGTCGACGCGTGTGCCGCCGGCCGGGCGATAGGCCAGGTTGTAACTCGTGGCCACGCCGCCGGTGTCGGGAGGGTCCCACGATACGACCAGCTGGCGGTCGCCGGGCGTGGCCTGGAGGTTGCGCACCCCGCCCGGCACGCCGGTGCGCGCGGCGGCCTTGGTGGTCACCTGCAGCGAGGCGGCCGGCGAGGTCGTGTAGGAACCGGTCCCCACCGCCCGCACCTGCGCGGTATAGGCGGTCGAGGCTGACAGGCCGCTGAATTCATGGGTCCGCGCGGTGCCCTTGTTGATCCAGGACCCGGAGCCGACGCGCACCTCGTAGCTCGAGGCGTTGGCGACTGCGTCCCAGCTCAGCGTGAAGGCGCTGGCGGTGATCCCCGACGAGGAAAGGCCGGTCGGGGCGGCCAGGGCGCTCTGCCCGCCGGCCGCCGGGGTCGCGCTGGCGCTGGCGCTCCAGGCCGAGACGCCGGCGGCGTTGCGGGCGCGCACCTGGACCTCGTAGGCCGAGCCGTTCGCCAGGCCGGTGACGGTGCGAGTTAGTTCGGTGATGCCGGTCAATTCGGTCCAGCTCCCCGACCCGGTCCGGTACTGCAGCTCGTAGCTGGCCGCTCCGGCGACTGACAGCCAGGAGACCTCGAGCAGCTGGTTGCCGGCCACCGCCTTGAGGCCGGAGGGGGTGACCGGCGCCGGCACCGGCGTCGGGGTCGGCGCGGCCCCGGCCGGCTCGGTGGTGGCCACCGGCACCCAGGCCCCTTCGGCGTGCACGTGCACCAGGAAATAGCCGTCGGAGCGGCGCTGGACCAGCACGTTCTTATCGGTCCCGGCCGGCAGGTCGTCACCGACGAAGAAGCGGTAGGACTGGCCGACGAGGAAGCGGTTGAAGGCGGCCGCCGAGACGTTGCCGCCGGCCGGCCAGCGGAAGCCGTCGCTGCCCGGCGCGGCATCCGAGGTGAACGCGGTCTCCTCGCCCAGCTTGGAGCTGCCCAGCACCCAGCGGGTCGAGGCCAGGAAGACCAGCGGCAGCAGCCAGAGGCGGCAGGTGATCAGCGGGCGCCCGCGCTCGGGGTCCCAGGGAACGATGTCCCACTGGGCGCCCTCGACCCGGTTGGATACCTGCTGCCGCACGCCCTGCACCAGGTGCGAGAGCTGGGCCCCCATGCCCGGACGGAAGGCCTCGGCGCCGCTGGCGCCGTCGACGAAGTCCGACCACCGCGCGCCGTCGGCCAGGTCGTCGTTGGGCCGAAAGGTGCAGGTGAGCACGCTCTCGATCGGTTCGTCGTAGCGCGTGCGCCAGTAGGAAGCCAGCTCCTGGGTGGTGGCGGCCGACGAGATCGTGGTCAGGCGCAGCGGCGAGAGGCCGTACTCGGCGACCGCGTCGGCGTTCTCGGCCTCGTGCACGTCGCCCTCCCCGTCGGTGAACTCGGTGGCGGTCACCAGCAGCCGCGGGTCGGATTCCAGGAGCGGTTCGTAGCTGAACTTGAAACCGCGCGTGTTGGCCGGATCGTCGGTCAGCCAGCAGCGATGGTCGGGCACGTCGTCGGCCGAATCCACGAATGCATTCCCCCACCAGACCGCCGCCGCGGTGTCGGCCGCGTGGCGCACGAAGCGCATCGCCGAGGCGGTCTGCCCGCGGTCGGTGGCCACGGCCGAGTAGCTGCCCACCGACCGCGAGATCGTGAGCAGATCGGGCACCCCGGCCAGGCGCTCGATGCGCTGGATGCGCGCGGTGACGGTCTCGGCCGGCGTTTCCGCCGGCAGCGTGACCTCGCGGTTCAAAATGTACCCGCGGCTGGCGACGGAGAGTCGCACGGTGAACGTCTGCTCCTGGCGGTCCAGCTGCGTGGCGGTCACCACGCCGCGGAAGATGTTGCCCAGGCGGCCGGCGGAGGGCCGGTTGGGGTCCACGCCGAGGGCCTCCTGCAGCCAGATGTTCAGCGGACGGCCGGTGAGCTGCTTGTAGTCGGTTATGGATTCGGGCTGGGTCGTGGTGACCGCGCCGCCGGGCGCATCCACCCAGATATAGGCGAACCCGACCGATGGCGGATGCAGTCCGCCGCGGCGCCCCTCGAACGTCTGGATGCGCGTTGCCCCGTTGAGGAAATAGGGCGTCGAGGCCTGCAGGGTGCGGTAGACCTCGACGATGGGCCGTACCCAGTTCCGGGCCATCGCCTACTCCACCTGCAGCCGCAGCGGGCCGTTGGTGCGGACCAGCTCCTGCAGCGCGTCGAGGGTGACGCGGGCGATCGATTCGCGGTCGCCATAGACGTCGCCGTAGAAGTTGAGCGTATAGGTGTCGCCGCCCACCGCGCCGGCGCCGCGGTCGAGCGGGACGACCGCCTCGGGGCCGGCCTCGCCGATGACCGCCAGGGTCGGGCGGGTGACGATGCCCCCTCCGGCCAGGCCGGGGATGGAGACGCCGAAACCGCTGGCGACGTTGCGCAGCGCGTTGCCCGGGTTCAGGTTCGAAAGCGCGCTCCTGGCCTTGGCGACGTAGCCGCTGATGGTGTCCCAGGCGCTGCGCGCGGCGCTCACGATGCCGTTCCAGGCATTGGATGCGGTGGTCCT
This sequence comes from Acidobacteriota bacterium, assembly GCA_011523485.1. Next base: position 3,144 of record WTGR01000451.1, on the reverse strand, counting down.
GAAGCCGTTCCAGATCCGGTCCCAGATGTCGCGCAGGGCGCCAAGGGCGATCGGGATTTTTTCGTTGAACCAGGGCAGCAGGACGTTGGCGATCCACGTGGATAGCCAGGTGTAGAAGCTGTTCAGGAGGCTGCCGATCCCGTCCCAGGCAAGCTTCCAGAGGGCGATGAATCCCTTGGTGAGCCAGATCCCTAGATTGAGGAAGAGGAACAGGATGCCGCCGACGAGCGAGACGAGCGCCACGACAAGGCCCTGAACGATCGCGATCAGGCCTTCCTTCATCGTCTGCCAGTCGAGCGTGAACACGCCGACCAGGAACCAGCCCAATCCTTTGAGCGCGAGCCAGATGCCCTGGATGATCGGTTCCAGGAAGGTCCAGATGCCCTGCCAGATGCCGGTGACGATCTCGCGGAAGCGTTCGTTGGTGATCCAGAGGTATGCAAACACCGCGATCAGGCCCAGGATCGCGCCGATTACCAGCGCCACCGGCAGCGAGATGGCCCCGATCGCCCCCGCCACGGCGATCACCAATGGCAAGATCGCCACGATTGCATTTACCAGCGCGCCGCCGATGAGGATGGCGATTCCGGCCAGGGCGAGGCCGAGGACTCCCAGGATGATTGGCAGGCCGTACCAGGAGTCGACGAAATGCGTCACGTAGGGCACGGCTTCCTGCAAAAAGCCGGTAATCGACGGGAGGTATTCGAGCAGGAGCGGAGCCAGCGCGCCGCCGACGGCAAGCTTGAACGCCTCCCAGGCCGCGCCCATCTCGGCCAGGCTCTGCCCGACTCCATCCTTCATGATGGCGACCGCCTGGTCGGCCGAGCCGGACGAGGTGTTCATCGCGTCCAGTGCCGCCGTGTAGGACTCCATGTCGGTGGTGGCCAGCGCCATCAGGGCTTGGGCGCCTTCGATCGAACCGAACATCCCGGCGATCGATGTGCCGGTGTCCTTGGCGTACGTGATCAGGATGCGGAGGACGTCGGTCAGGGTCCCGCCCTGGGTGATAAATTTGCTGAATCCCTGGCCGGTGATCTCGGCGAACAACTTGTTGACCTGGCCGGCCGGGCGCAGCAGCTCGGCCAGCGCCGCCTTGATCTGGGTACCGGCCTCCGCGGTCTTGACCCCGCCCTGGGTGATGGCGGCCAGCCACGCGAGCATCTCCTGAAGCTGCGCGCCGGCGTTGGCCGCGACCCGACCGACCTGCCCGAAAGACCGTGAGAGCTCGTCGACGGTCGTTTTGCCGGATTTGACCGTGGTAAACAGATAGTCCACAACGCCGCGCGCAGCGCCGGCATCGATCTGGAAGGCATTGAGCGCGCTCGTGAGCAGGTCGACGGACGTGGCGATGTCGGTGTTGCCGGCGACCGCCAGGGCCGAAGCGTCGCGCACGAATCCGAATACCTGGTCGAAATCGACGCCGGCCGAGATCGAGTCATAGATGCCCTTGACGACGTTGCCGGCCTCCTGGCCGAACTCGGTGGCGATGGCGGTGCCCTGCTCGCCGATGGTCTTGAGCTGGTCCTTGGTGACATTGCCCAGGAGCGTGCCGACCTCGCGGACCTTCTTGTCGTAGCTGGCAAATTCCTTGATGGCGTTGCCGACGAAGAGGCCCACTCCGGCGCCCAGGCCGGCGAACGCCAAACCGATGCCCCTTACCGCTTGCCGCGCATCCTTCGAGAATCGCTTGGTGTCCCTGGAGGCATCGCGCATGCCCTTCTTCCACTTGCGCGTGTCCGCGGTCAGCGCTACGCGGTATTCGCCCCTGCGCCCGGCCATCTAGCGGCGGCGCCCCCTTCGGGCGGCCGCTCTCGCGCGGCGCGCCTCGGCCTCTTCCTTTTTCTTCTTGCGCTTCTCGATGCGTTCGGCCTCCTGGGCCAGAACGGCGATGGCGTTAGGTTTGAGCGGCCACACCTCGGACACCGGCTGGCGCCAGTAACGGGCCACGGTCCAAACCTCGATCAGGAGTCGCGTTTGGCGCCGCGTCGCTGCGCGCGCGATCCTTGCCGCTGCTCGGCTTTCTTCTGCAGCGCCGCCATCTTGTGGGCTAAAGGGCCGCCTACGTCCTCCCCAACGGAGAGCATCAGCTCATCGACGCCGATCGCGCGGCCCATCTCGGTGGTAAATTCCGGGTCGGTCCGCTGCTTGATGAGGGCATATCCCGTGCCGATGACGGCGGCCTTGATGCGCAGCGGCAGCTCGTCGTCGTCCAGCGACTCGATGTCGTAGCCGGTCTCATCGTAGATCGCGGCCAGGTCGGCCGCCGAGAGGTTGACCGGGTTCCAGGTGAAGTTGGGGTCTGCCATCAGTCAATCGCAGTCTGCGGGGCAATGATTTCGATTTGCATCACCGGAGTCGACCCGTCGCCCGGGTCCACGCCGGAAAGTTCCAGGCCGATGGTGGTGAGGTCGCCCAGGTCCATCTCCGGCTCGGCGCCTTCGACCTTGGCGTTGGCAAGGGTGAATTTGATCGACGGGTAGACGGCGGAGGCGCCGGACGTCTTGTAGTCGTTGCGCCCGGTGAGCGTGGCCACGATCGGGCCGGTGAGGCCGTCCGCGCCCCATTTCTCAAGCAGCGCGGCGGTGGTGGCGTCGTAGTCGCACTCGAGGGTCGCGCCGTAGGTTGGGGCGGCGTTGCGGATCGGCTGCTGCTTGGCCGCATCGCCGCGCAGGTAGCGCCGTTCGACATTGAGGCCGCGATTGACCGCCAGCGTGAACGAGGAAAGCGTTCCGATCTGCACCCCGCCGACGGTCACGACCAGATCCGGCCAGGCGTATTCGTCGCCCTTCCAGAGCTTGTTCAGGGCCGGCGCCGAATAGCTGGAGTCCGAGGACGGCGCCTGCACTTTGCGGTTGACCCAGTCGTAGTTGATGTTGAGCTGGATCGGGTCGGTGCCGCCGGCGCTGGCGGACAGCTCCCAATCGGTCGGCGTGCAGCCGGAGTAGACGGTCTGGCGCCGCGCCTGGTCCACGTCGACGCGCCCGACCATGACGCTGATCGAGTTGGGGGTGGCCAGGCTGGGGCCGGCCGAATTGGTCTTGAGCGTGAGCTTGCGCATGGAGGTCGAGTTCGATACGTTCGCCAGGGCCCCCGCTTCGTCGAGCAGGTCACGCATCAGCAGGAACATCCCGCCCTCGCCCACGA
>WTGR01000505.1 GCA_011523485.1 Acidobacteriota bacterium | reverse complement strand
AGCGGATTGGCCAGCGGTTGCTGGCGATCGTGGCGGAAGGCGACCGCGGTCGCCTCTACGTGGCACCCGACCGCGAGCATCAACGGACCACCCAGGTGTCGATTCCCGCCTGGCGCCCGGAGTTGAACATGCCACGCGACCGCCGCTGGTTCTCTCCGCCTCTCTACGGATTCCCCTCGTACGGCGACATCTTCACGTCGCGACAGCTCGCCGCCCTCACGACCTTCTCCGACTTGGTGGCGGAGGCGACGGCGCGCGTTCGGCGTGACGCCGCGGCTGCGGGACTGCCGGACGACGACCGACCGCTCCGCGCGGGCGGCACGGGTGCGACCGCGTACGCCGAGGCGGTGTCCCTGTATTTGGCCTGTGCTGTGGACTACGCCGCAAACTACTGGTCTGTCATCGCGACGCCGGCTGACGGCTTCATCCGTGGGACGTTCGCAAGACAAGCGCTCCCGATGACTTGGGACTATGCCGAGGCCCCACCCTTCGGCAAGACCAGTGGCAACTGGATCGGCGGGATCGAATGGATCGCGAAGGCACTCGATGGGCTGCCGCGGACGAAGGCCGACCAACTGGGGTCGGGGGTTCAGGCCGATGCAGCCGGACAGCCACTCGGGCTGAATGCGGTCGTCTCTACGGACCCACCGTACTACGACAACATCGGCTACGCCGATCTGTCCGACTTCTTCTACGTCTGGCTCCGGCGCTCACTCAAGCCTGTGTTCCCGGAGCTGTTCGCCACGGTCGCTGTTCCGAAGGCCGAGGAGCTGGTCGCGACGCCGTACCGCCACGGGGGTCGTGAAGCCGCCGAGACGTTCTTCCTCGACGGAATGACCCGGGCGCTCGGTCTCCTTGCTGACGACGCACACCCCGGATTCCCTGTCACCATCTACTACGCCTTCAAGCAGTCGGAGACGAAGGGTGACACTGGAACGGCCAGTACCGGCTGGGAGACGTTCCTCGACGCCGTGATGCGCTCCGGATTCTCGATAACGGGCACTTGGCCGATGCGTACCGAACGGACCGCAAGGTCCACCGGCATCGGCACGAACGCCCTCGCCTCCAGCATCGTGCTGGTTTGTCGCCGCCGCCCCGCGGACGCACCAGCGGGTACGCGCCGTGAGTTCCTCACCGCACTGCGCTCGGAATTGCCCCAGGCGCTGCGCCTCCTCCAGTCCGGCAACGTCGCCCCGGTCGACCTCGCCCAGGCGGCCATCGGCCCCGGCATGGGGGTATACACGCGCTACGAGAGGGTACTCGACGCAGCCGGCCAGTCGATGTCGGTTCGAGAAGCACTGGCGCTCATCAATCAAATCCTCGACGAGGTTCTCGCCGAGCAGGAGGGTGACTTCGATGCGGACAGCCGCTGGGCCGTCGCCTGGTTCGAGCAGCATGGTTTCGACGAAGGCGACTACGGCATCGCGGAGACGCTCTCCAAGGCGAAGAACACGAGCGTCGCTGGCATGGTCAAAGCTGGCATTCTCGCGTCGAAGGGCGGCACGGTACGCTTGCTGGCCCCTGAGGAGTTGTCCGACGACTGGGATCCGGCAGTCGATGCGCGGCTGACCACGTGGGAAACGGTGCACCATCTCGTTCGCGTCCTCGAGGAGCGCGGCGAAACCGGCGCGGCTGAAATCGTGGCCGTCCTTGGCGGCAGGGCCGAGACGGTTCGCGAACTGTGCTACCGCCTTTACACGCTCTGCGACCGGAAGAAGCGCGCGGCCGAAGCTCTGCGCTACAACACGCTCGTTCAGAGCTGGTCGGAGATCACACGACTGGCGCGATCCGCGCCTGCCGAGCAGGCGGCCCTCTTCAGCGACGCTCACTGAGCGTCCCCTGACGGCGCCAACGCCCCGCCGCGCTGGCATTCCTCGTCCAGATCGTGTACGTTCCGCACCGCGGACGGGCGCTCGCGCCCGTCCGCTTCCGGGTGGACGACCATGGTGACCAAGCAGCAGGCTATTGCTGAAATCGAAGCTCATGTTGAGGAGTGCGGCCACGCGCAGTACGGCTGGTACGTCGGCATCACGAAGGACCCTAGGGGTCGGCTGTTCGGCGACCACGGTGTCAGCGAGAAGAATGGCGCTTGGATCTACAGGGAGACTTCATCTGCTGGCGTAGCGCGCGATGTCGAGACGTACTTCCTCGCCAAGGGCTTCCAGGGCGGCGAGGGTGGCGGGGACGCTGCTTCCGTGCACGTGTACGCGTACAAAATCACCGCTTCAACCACAGAGTAGGGTAACCGCCCTGGCTCGCGCTTGCGGCTGGTGCGTCGGCGGCTCTGGCTGAGGCACCCCCATCGTTCTGAGCACCGATGTAGTTGCCGCCGCCTGTCGAACGCGTGCCTCGAAGCGCAGGCAGTTGGCGCGACGCAGGCGCAGCTCCAGCGTGTCCTCGATGGAAATGACGCGGCCCGCAGCCGGCAGGAGCGCCACCAAGGCGTTCAAGAGCGTCGTCTTGCCGGAGCCGGTGTCGCCCGAAATCAGCACGTTGCGCTCGGCGCCGAGCACGGCCGCCGCCGCTTCGACCACGGCCGGGGGCAGCGAGCCGCTCGCGGTCAGCTCCTCGATGGTGAACGCCCGGCCCCCGAAGCGGCGGATGGTGATGGCCGTTGCCGGCGCCGCCGGCGGGCTGCATACCGCCACTCGCAAGCCGTCGGCCAGCCGCGCGGGTCGGTCGCCGGATCCTCGCCCAGCGGGCGGGCGATCTGGATCGCGGCCCGCGCCACCGCCTCGGCCGTCAGCGCCGGCGCCTCCAGAGCCGCCAGCCGGCCGGCGCGCTCGACATAGACCGCCGCCGGCCCGTTGACCATCACCTCCGAGACCGCCGCGTCGTCGACGGAAATCGTTCCGGATTCCACGGTGCACGCATAGTTCGGCGCCGCGGATTCGCCAGCGCGTGTCGACCACGCGCGCGCCCTGATGCGGGCCGACGGCGTGCTGCTGTTCGTTATCCGCCCTGCCGCCGGTCCGTGGGACGCGCCACGGACGGGGCGCGTCCTGCTCCCCGGCGCCACCGGCTTCTGAGCGCACACCTGCTCAGGGCGCTGCCGGCCGAAACCGACGCCGAGATCCTGTGTCTCGTCCGGGACCGAGGCTCGGACGGCGAGTCGCGGCGACGCGTTCGGCGGAGCCTCGAGCGTTGCCGCCTTTCGGACCGATGTACGGGCAACAATGGGATCGGCCGTCGACGCGATCTACCACGCCGCGGTCGCCGCGCCGCCGCTGACCGAAGTTCGGCTAGGAACCCGGCCGCGGCAGCCCGCAGCACGACGCCGGCGACGACGAGCGGCGCGCCGACCACGGTGACGTCGCCGGATAGCGCGGAATGACGAGGAACATCAGCGGCGGCGCCGGAGCAGGAGCGCGCCGAGGATGGCGATCTGGTGTCGTCCTGGACCGTGCCCGCGTTGTTCACCGGGTGCGGTCTGGCGATGATCGCGCCGCTTCCCATCCCGCGACCGGGAGCGGCCGGCTTGGCGGCGTTCGCCGTCTGGGCCGTTCCTTTGGCGCTGTGCCCCTGCGGCGAATTCGATGGATCAGTCACGGCCAACGTCCGGGAACCGACTCCGGCGCCCCATTCGCCGGTCCGCTTACCGCTTGGGCTGGATCACGGCGGCTGGCACCTGTGGGACTCGGCGTATCATGGGCACATGATCGCTATCGGCCCGCAGCGACATTCGCGGCACGGGCAAGGCGCAGATCCTCAAGACCCGAGCCCGCGGTCGGCAGCATGGGTCAGGGCGCGGTCACCTTGAGCTAGGCGCCAGCGGGTCCTTCCGGACGTTGTGGGGTATATCGTGGTATACCCGCCACAGGCATGCCTGTAAATTACATGTAATCAGTAGTTTACGGTTTCAATCGTGCTGGCGCTGCCCGGAGTAGGAACGTTTCACGCCTGGAGAGGAGTCCGACATGAAGTGGAATCGCCGTGAGTTCATCGTCACCTCGACATGCGGAGTGGTTGGGTCCGCGCTGTACAGGGTTCCGCTCCTCGCGCAGCCGCCGGCAACCCCGGAATTCACCGCCGTACGCGGCAACGTGGGCATCTTCACCGCCCGCGGCGGGACGATGGGTTGGCTCATCAATTCGGATGCGGTCGTGGTCGTCGACAGCCAGTTCGCGGATACGGCCCGGATGTTCCTCGACGGCCTCGGCGAGCGGACGTCCCGCAGGATCGACGTTCTCGTCAACACGCACCATCATGGCGATCACACCGCCGGGAACCAGACGCTGCGGCCTGCGGTGGAGAAGATCGTCGCCCACGCCAACGTGCCGGGACTGCAGCGGCGCCAGGCGGAAGCGCGGGACACCGAGGCGGCCCAGGCCTATGCGGACGAGACGTTCGACGAGAACTGGAGTCTCGACGCCGGTGGCGAGCGGGTGTCGGCCAGGCACTACGGCCCGGCCCACACCGGCGGGGACGGCGTCATCTTCTTCGAGGACGCCAACGTCGTTCACATGGGCGACCTGATGTTCAACCACCGTCACCCGTTCGTCGACCGCCCGGGCGGCGCCTCGATCCGCAACTGGATTACGACCCTCGAGCAGGTCGTCGCGGACCACGACAGCGACACCACCTACATCTTCGGCCATTCGGGGCCGGGGTGGCCGATTACCGGTCCGCAGAGCGTGCTGCTCGGAATGCGCGACTACTTCGCCGGACTCCTCGAGTACGTCGAGCAGGGGATTGCCGCCGGCAGGTCGGCGGAGGAGATCGCGCAGGTCGAGCAGCTACCGGGGTTCGCGGAATACTCCGGCCAGCCGGCGCGCAACATTGGAACGGCCTACGAAGAGGTTACCGCCGGCTGAGTGTCGGCCAAGTGTCGGCTCATGCAAACGGCATTGACGCCCACGCGCTGTGCGAACCCGCGTGAAGGCACCGAGGAGTAGCGGATCATGTCGAACGAAACTCGCGTCGGCAGCGGCGGATCGCGTTGGAGCGGAGCGCGCTCGCTGACACTGTGCACGCTCCAGGGACGGAATCTCGCGCGAGCGCTGCTCCGGGCGGCAGCCGTCGGGCTGATCGTGGCGGCTGGCTTCGCCGGTGGACCGGGCGCCCCCGTGGCGGCGGCGCAGGCCCCCGTGGCGGAGGGGGCCTTCACCTCGGACCAGGCGTCCGGCGGCTGGTCGGTCTACGGCGTGCAGTGCGAAGAGTGTCACGGACCGGCCCTGGAGGGCATGGTGCACGCGCCGCCTCTGTCGGGTGTGGACTTCCTGAACAGTTGGGTGGGGCAGACGACCGATGACCTGTTCGCCTACATGCGGGACACGATGCCCCCGGGGCAGGCCGGCTCGCTCAGCGATCAGGCCTACGTGGATCTGGTGGCGTACCTGCTGGAGGCGAACGGCGCGGTGCCGGGCGACGGCGTGCTGACGGTGGATGCGGGGGTGCCGATCGGCGATGCCGCCGACATGGCCGAGGCGCGCCGCGCGGAGCAGGCGGGCGAGCGGGTGCGGCGGCGCGTGTCGCGCTTCATCAACCAGGAGGTGCCGCACGAGCTGACCCCGGTGACCGACGAGATGCTCGCCGACCCGCCGCCCGGCGACTGGCTGAGCTGGCGGCGGACGCGCAACAGCCACGGCTACAGCACGCTCGATCAGGTGACGCGCGACAACGTCGCCGATCTGAAGCTCGCGTGGTCGATCGCGGTGCGGCCGGGCAACAACCAGACGACGCCGCTGGTGCACGACGGCGTGATGTTCCTGGCCAACCCGGGGAACGTGGTGCAGGCGATCGACGCGGCGACGGGCGACGTGATCTGGGTCTACCGCGCGCGGCTGCCGGAGGATGTGCGGGCCGGCGCCACCCGCACGCTGGCGCTCTACGGCGACAAGCTGTTCCTCGCGCGGGCGGACGCTTCCCTGGTCGCGCTCGACGCGCGAACCGGCGAGGAAGTGTGGCGGTCGGTCAAGACCGACTACACGCAGGGCTTCCGACAGAACGCCGGCCCGGTCGTCGCCAACGGCGTCGTCATCACCGGCACGAACGGCTGCGAGCGGTACACGGAGCAGAGCTGCTTTATCACCGGGCACGATCCGGACACCGGAGAAGAGCTGTGGCGCACGTCCACGATCGCGCTGCCCGGCGATCCGAACGACGCCTCGTGGGGCGATACGCCGCCGTACCTGCGCGCGGGCGGCGACGCCTGGATCCCGGGGAGCTACGATCCGGATCTGGGGCTCTTCTTCATCGGCACGGCGCAGGCGAAGCCGTGGGTGGCGGCCAGCCGCGGCATGACGACGCGGCAGGACGCGCTCTACA
>WTGR01000891.1 GCA_011523485.1 Acidobacteriota bacterium | reverse complement strand
GCGCTCGCTCAATACCCCCGTACGGCAAAGCCTCACTTTCATGTCGTGCACCCCCACGGGGCAGCCGCATGTACCGTGCGGAGGAGACCGGCGACGATGCAAGCCTCGGTCTGCCGCCGATGCCGGGCGACGAGCCGCCAGCGTGATCCGGCGGAGGGGAAGCGGAGCCGGGTGGCTGGTCCCTGCCCGGGGGACTGGGCGGCGCGGCGGCCGCGACGGCGGCGGCGGCCGATTCGACGCCGCAGCCGGAGGTTCTGGCGCGGATGGAGAAGGACCGCATCGCGGCCTGGTCGCTGCCGGCCGACTTCCTGTCTCCAGACCCGGTCATCGACGCGGTGCGTGAGCTTCTCGGGCCGATCGACCTGGATCCCTGCTCCCACGAGGCGGCGCAGTGCGTGGTCGGGGCCCGCGCGTGGTACGAGTTCGGGGAGGACGCGTCACGCGATCACTGGAAGGGAGCCGTCTATCTGTTTCCTCCCGTGCCGCAGGCGCCGCGGCTGATCGACAAGCTCGCCGCCGAGCTCGAGGCGGGGCGCGTGGAGCGCGCGGCGCTGTTTTCCACGTTCGACTTGCGCGATCGGTGGGTCGGCATGCTACTGGGCCACCGCTGCCTGTCGGCGGTGGTGGTGTCGGAGCGGCCGCCGAAGATCCCATCGGCGGGCGCGCCGGCGTGGCAGGCCCCGCTGCCGATGGCGCTCTACCTGTTCGGGCTCAAGGGGGACGGCGGCAAGGTGGCCGAGGTGCTCGACTACTGGGGCCACGTCTTCACGGTTCAACGCAGCGACCAATAGGCTTCTCCCGTGCCTGTCCGCGTCTGGACCGTCGTCGTGAGCGGGTCCTGCCTGCTGGCGGCCTACAACTGGCTGGACGGACGCTACGAGGCGCCGTCCGGGCCCGGGGCCTCGCTGGCGTACTCGCCGGCCGCTCCTCTGCAGGACCCGGTCGACCCGCTGGACATCGCGTGGGAGTTCGCGGACTGCCTGGAGCGGCTGGCGGTTCTGGAACCCGAGGACTGGCCCGTTCCTCCCGAGGGGGTCGACGCGGGGGTGGTCGAGCGAGTCGACGTCGCGTACCGGTTGCGCTGTGGCGATCTGCTGCGCACGTCGCGGGCGCGGTACTTCGAGCGGCACCACGGCGTGCTGGCCCGCGAGCGGCTGGTGGAGCTGGTCGCCGGGGAGCTTGCTCTGGCCGAGGAGTTCGCGGCGTCGCCCGCGTCCGGCGGCGTCGATGCGGGAATCGTGCGCCTGTCGGGCTACGGCCGGGCGGGGCTGGCCGTTCGCTCGTTCCTGTTCGCTCTCGAGGAGTTGTTCGGGTCCGGCGCGCCGGAGGAGGATCTGCCGTGAGAGCCGTGTCCTCGGTCGTCGTGTGCGCGCTGGCCGCCGCATGCGTGACGAATCCATTGCCCGCCGGGGAGCCGGACTGGCGGAACGCGTACCGGCAACCGGCCCCGCCGGCGGGGGAGGTTGCGCGGAAACGGCGCGCGCCCGCGGAGGTGGCGTTCGTTCATCCGCGCAACTGGCGCGGCTTGCGCATCGGGGAGCCTTCGGCCTGCACGGCCTACGACGGGAGCGACTACGCCTCGGCAGGCCCGTGGCCGGCTCCGAGGCTGTCGGCCGCGCCACGAAGCGACGGGTTCCGCTCGGTTCTGTCGTGCACGGCGTTCGATTCGGTGCGCTCGGTCGCTCTGGGCCGGGTCGTCCCGCCCGCGGCGGCACACGCGGCGGGGCTGTGCGCCGCGCCGCCGCCGGTGCGCCGGGCGTTCGCCTCGGACCCGGACAACTGGGTCTATGCCGAACGGGCCGTCTTCGCGGACGGCCGTCGAGGCCGCGGCCCCGACGGCTGGCTGCCTACGCGCAATGCCTGCTGGTACGCGCGCGCGCAGCTGCGCATCCGGCAGCGGTACGGGCTGACGGTCACCGAGGCGGAGGCCAGGGCGCTCGAGGCGCTTCTGGATCGCTGCGGGGAGGCGGGTCGGCGCCCCGCGTGCGGGCAGCCGGGCGGCGTCGAGGAAGCGCGGCTCGGCAAGGTCGTGGCCCGCGGCGCGAGGGACTACACGAGGGGCTGGAACCGGTAATCGAGCTCGTCCATCCAGGCTGCCCGGTCGTCGCGCCGCGCGTGCATCACCCGGCCGAGGTTGGCGGGGTCCTTCGCCTGGTGATAGCGCAGGTAGATGCTGTTGTCGGGTGACCAGCGACACCTCGATCTTGCCCGTCGCGTGGGACATGACGTAGCGGGCGCGCCGCGCCAGCCCGGACCCGTGGCGCAGCGCCGCCTGGAAGATGCGCCACCCCTCGACGAGCGGCACCTCGTAGGGCGCGTTGCCGGCGGTGGGCCGGCCCTGGAACAGGTAGTAGGGAGGGCATCCGGCCCAGCTCAGGCGGTTGTACAGCTCGCCGAGCACCTCGGCGTCGTCGTTGATGCCGCGGATGAGCGGACACTGGTTCACCATCGTCACGCCGCAGTCGGCGAAGGCCTGCAGCTCGGCGAGCGCCTCGCCGGTGAGCTCGCGCGGGTGGTCGAAGTGCGCCATCAGGTAGATGCGCTGGCGTCCGCGCGAGTGCTTGCGCAGCAGCGCCTGCAGCTCGGGGTCGCGGCGCAGCCGCCACGGATCGAACGCCGGCATCTTGGATCCGATGCGGATAATCCGGACGTGGTCGATCAGGGCCAGCTGGCCGACGATCTCGCCCAGGCGCCGGGTGCTCATCAGCAGCGGGTCGCCGCCGGTGAGCAGGACGTTGGTGATCTCGGGGTGCGCGGCGATGTAGGCGACGCCGTCGGCGACGTCCTTGGTCGCCTCGTCGTTGTCGTTCATGAACAGCCGCTTGCGGAAGCAGTAGCGGCAGTAGGCGCCGCAGACCTCGTTGCACAGCAGCAGCGCCGTGTCTGTGTACTTGTGCTGCACGCCGCGGGCGACCGTGTTCGCCTCCTCGTCGCTCGCATCGAGCGCGCCGTAGTCGGCGAGCTCCCGCTCGTCGGGAACGACGAGGCGGCGGATCGGATCCTCGGGGTCCGACCAGTCGATGAGGCCGGCGTAGTAGTCGTTGAGCCGGAAGGCGTAGCGTTCGGCGACCGGCGCCAAACGGCGCCGCTGGTCGTCGTTGAGCTGCTCCAGCCGGTCCAGCGTCGTGACGTACCGGACGCGGGGGCTCCTGCTTCCGGCGGTGGGCTCGGCGGTCGCTGCCTGCTCCATGGTCAGTCTCCCTGGTTGTGATGGTCGAGGTCCGCCGCCCGAACACGTAGCGGCGCCCCCCGGGTGTGGATCGCGGAAACGCGTTGCGCGCCCATTGCCTTGCCGGTTACGCGGCCCGTGCCGATGCCTTCCCGGCGCGCGTGCCGGCGCCGACGACGCGTGCCCTGACGGGCGCGTCGAGCGCGCGCGCCAGCTCGTTGATGAGCGCGGCCTTGCGGGCCGCGGGCCGGACGATCGACGTGTACCAGCCGTTGCCGGACCAGTAGCGGCTCGGGTTGGCGCGGACCGTCGCCGGCAGGTCCGCAAGGTCGCGGGTCATCGGCTTGGACTTGCCGAAGGCCTCGTCCGCGCCCGGCCGGCTCGCCAGCCGGTCGAGGGCCCAGCGCATCAGGTCCGCCTGGTTGCGCCTGTCGGTGGGCGCCGTGGAGCCCGGCTCGTCGCATTCGAGGGCCAGCGTCTGGCCCGGCCGCTTCGGGCGCGGTTGCGGAATCGCGGGCGGCATCGGTCCGGGAGGCGGCGTCCTGGCGTCCATCGACGCGATGGCCGCCCGCAGCCCGGCGCCGACCAGGTCCAGGACGCGCTGGGTTCTCTGGCCGGTGTGCACCATGCCGGCGATCATCTTCACCAAGTCGTCCGACGGATCGGTGAGCAGCTCCATCAGGGCGCTTCGGGCCCGGGCGGTGTAGATCGCCAGGGCGGCCTGTTCCAGGACCCGCCTCTGGTCCCAGTTGGCCTGGTGCATGGGCGTCAGAGCCTGTGCGGCCGGGAGGCGCAGCGTGCCCGGTTCCAGCACCGTGCGGGCCCACGCGCTGACGCCGAGGCCGGCCTCGCGCAGGTCTCCGATCCACTCCCAGGTGCGTCCATCCGTGATCGCGCCCAGTTTCGCCTGGCTCTGTTCCAGGCATTTCGACAGCCGATCGAGCGCCTCGTTCCGGCCGTCGCGGTCGCTGCACGCGAAAACAGCGACGAGCAGCACCGGCGCGCCGCCCCGGCGCACGGCGTACTCGACTCTGGCGTCCGGGTGCTTGAGATTCGTCTTCGTGGTCGAACCGGCCGAGTCCGGGACGAGGGCGAACGGATCGAAGACGTCGACGCCAAGGACACGCTGCAGGAACGGCTGCACGAGTGCCTGGCGCACTTCGGCTCTTACCGCGCACGCTTCCCATCGCGCGTGGACATCGGCGCTGGCGCGCCGCAGGGCGGCCAGCAGCTTGCCCGCGGTCATGGAGGTCATTTCGGCGTCATTGTAGAGAGGCGCAGCCGCCTGAATCGCCGGCCAGCGGATACGGCGCGGCTCGGCAGGCCGGGCGAGCCTCGGTTCGCGGAGGCGCCGCGGTGCGGCACGGGTCGGCAGAGAGCCTGCGGCGACAGCGCCGCGATGGCATCCCCGATCAGGGCGAGGAACCGCGGGCGGCAGCGCCGGAGCCGGCCGGCCCTTGCCAGTTGAGGATGGTGGTCTCGGTGCCGCCGAGCGCTCTCGCGGCGGCGGCTTGCTGCGTAACGCGCCTGCGGCCGCCGACGGTGTGCCGGTCGAGGAACTCGCCCATGCCCGTGCGCTCGAACGTGTCGGCCGCCTCGTCGTGCCCGGTGCGGATCGTCGTCGGCGGCCGCCCCGCCGCGCGCGTCTCGATGGTCAGTCCGCTTTGCGTTGCCCGGATGCGGACCGCCTGGTAGCGGGCGTCCTCGAGGCGTGCAGTGGCCCGCGCGACCACGTCGCGCCGCTCCGGCTCGTACTCCGGGCTCACCTTCGCCAGCGTCGCCTCGGCTTCGTGCGCGAGGCGGTGTGCGTTGATCCGCCAGTGGGTCTTGACTTGGCGCATCTCGTGCTCGCCGAGCATGTTCGCGGCCTGCGCGAGCGCGTCGGGATCCGCGTGGTGTGCGACCGCCACGTCGAACAGGTCCCGGGCGGGACTTTCCTCGCGCAGCGCCCGCTCGAGCTTCCCGCGCAGGATCTGCGTCGTGCTCTTGACGCTCACCTCGCGACCGTCGACGAGCGCGGCAGCGTGGCCGGCCGCCGGCCGAGGATCCAGCTCCGCGATGTCGATGCTCCCCTCGCGGAACACGATCCGGTGGCGCGTCCTGCCGGTCGACACGTCGGCGGCGCCCGCGGCCGTCATGTCGGCCCGCAGCGTGCCGCCGACCCGCTCGTCGAGCCTGTCGATCCCGGTGCCGGCCGGGGCCGTCAGGTCGATGTCGGTGCTCTTGCGGTGCCCCCAGCGGCAGGCGAGGATCGTGCCGCCGCCGATGCTCCACCGCGCCGGCGGCCGTTCGGTCTGCGCGAGGGCGCGCTCGAGCGCGGGGCCGGCGCCTCGCCACAGCGTCGCCGCCGGTTCGGGCAGCGTCAGCAGTTCCACAGCGGGATTCCGTCGGCTTCGGGCACCAGCGCCATGTGGTTCAGCCACCGGAACCGCGTGAAGGTGTGCAGGCCCTCGACCTTGTGGAACGCGTCGACCAGCTCGCGGATCGTGTAGACGTGCTCGCCCCACGCGTCGATGAAGTCGAGGTACGTGGCTTCCCGCGCCCAGACGGCGATGAGAAGTTGTTGTCGCGCGTCGGGTCTGTCGGCGTGGACGGCCGCGTGGAACTCGGCCGCGCTCGGCCGGCGCGGCCACCCGGCGCAGCTGCTCGCGAGCCGCCGCGCGACGGCCATGCTCGACGGTCCCATTCGCGCCGGGTCGTGGCCCGTCCAGTCGTTGAAGTACGACGCCGGCGCCGGCTGGTCGGAGAATGCCTCCGGGGGCCCGAGCAGACACGGGCGGCGGTGAGCAAGGTCGGGAGGGAGCGCGCCGACGAGCTCGTTCCAATGTGCGAGCAGCCGTCGCCTGTCGGCGTCGGATGGTGGCTTGCGCGGCAACTGCGTCGTCGTGGTCGGCATCCGTCTCGGGCAGAGTATTCGCTGGTCTCGCGCGCCGTCAAAACTCGCTGCCGGCCGGTCCGGCAGGCGGCACGCCGTCCCGGGCGGGGCCGCGGTTCGCGTCGCATTGCAGGTCGGCCGGCTCGAACAAGGACATCGGACGGCCGCGCAGCCGGCCGTCGCGTGCGCAAGCACATTTCCGCCCCGCCGGCACCGAATCCGCGCCTCCGCCCCACCACACCATCATCCC
>WTGR01000455.1 GCA_011523485.1 Acidobacteriota bacterium | reverse complement strand
CCCGTGTACAGCGACGGCGGGTGGATCACCATGTAGGGGTTCTGCAGCAGCGGGTTCAGCCCCCGCCCGTCCACCGGGGTCTGGGTCAGGTAGGTCGCGAACGGGTCCTTGTTCACGATCATGATGCTCAGGAAGAACATCTGCACCACGGCGATCGTCGCGATGACGTACGGAATCAGCTCGCGGTGCCGCTCCCGGTTGGTCTTCACCGCAATCGCGCCGAAGACCGAGAGCAGGAAGACCCAGAACATGATCGAGCCGTCGAGGCCGCCCCAGTACGACGTCAGCCGGTAGAACAGCGGCTGGATCAGGTCGGAGTAGCGGTCGACGTAGCGGATGGAATAGTCGCCGACGACGAAGGCGCGCACGATGATCGCCGAGGCCAGCGTCATCAGCGCCGTCACCAGGTAGAAGGAGCCGATGCCGCTCTCGACCAGCCGCGGCGCGTGCCGCCGGTGGCCGGCCACCACGGCGGCGGCCGCGTAGGCGCACGCGATGAAGGCGGCGAGCAGGGTGTAGCTTCCGAGTGTCGCCATCAGTACGACCTCGATCTCAAGGTGTCGGATTTCGGTACCGGGCTCGCGGAATCTGCCATCCGCGCGGAGGTCCCGCCGGGGCGGCTCCCGGCGAGCGTTCCGCGATCAGTTGCTCGCCGCGCTGCCGGCGCCGGAAACGTAGTCGCCCGCGACCGCGGGCCTCTCTTCGTACTTCGACGGGCACTTGGCCATGATGCCGTCCGCGTCGATGTGGAACGTGTCGCCGTCGAGCCGGCCGGTCGCGACCACTTCGGCGTGGTTGTCGAACGTGTCCGGCACGATGCCCGTGTAGACCGCGTTCAGCACGTGCGTGCGGCCCTCCACGCTGTCGGCGATCTCGAAGCGGTAGTCCAGGGTCTTCGGGCGGCGCATCACGTTGGCCGCGTAGCCGTGCACCTGCAGCGGCTTGCCGTCCCACGACGCGGGATCGGCCATCACTTCCTCGACCTCCAGGTAGTACTGCGTGCCCTCCTGCATCGTCGTCCAGAGCAGGCCGGCGAACGCGGCGCACAGAATGCCGGTGGTCAACAGGATCTTCACGGCTTTGTCAGGCATGGGTCCTCAATCCTCCGCACGTGCAGCGCCATAACAGGATATCGCCCGGACCGCGGCCCGTCAACGCGCGGCGGGCCGGCGCCCCGACCCGCGCCGCGGCCGTGGCGACCCTACGGACGCGCCGGGAGTCTCGCCGGCCCGAAACTCCCGCGACGCGCCGAGGGTGGATCGGATTCGAGCTGCCGGACGAACCGGTCGACCAGCGCGACCGGCAGCCCCACCACGTTGGTGTACGAACCCTCGATCCGCTCGACGAAGCGCGACCCTATTCCCTGCACGGCGTAGGCGCCCGCCTTGTCGTCGGGCTCGCCGGTCCCGGCATACCAGGCGATGCGCGCGGGCTCCAGCGTCGCGAAGGTGACGCGCGTCATCTCCACGGCGTCCAGGCGCCGCCCGTCGCCGGCGACGACCACGCCGGTCAGCACCTCGTGCGTACGCCCGGACAGGCGGTCCAGCATCGAGGCCGCGTCGCGCCGATCGGCCGGCTTGCCGAGCACCAGGCCGTCGATCACGACGATCGTGTCGGCCGCCACCACGATCCGGCGGCCGGCCCGCGAAGCAACCGCGGCCGCCTTGGCCGCGGCCAGGCGCGACACGTATCGCCGGGGCGGTTCGGCATCGAACCGGCTCTCGTCGACATCGGCCGGAACGACGTCGATCTCGTAGCCCGCCTCGCGCAGCAACCTCGCACGCCTCGGCGATCGGGAGGCCAACAGGAGGCGCACGGCGCGAATGATACACTCGGCGACGTGACCCCGGCCCGCCATTGCGCCGCGCGGGCGCTCGGCAACGCGTTGCGCCGGCAGCCGCTCTCCGACGCCAAGATCCGCTTCGCATGGACCGCGTCGGTGGGCGCCGCGATGGCCCGCGCGACGACGGTGAGGCTGCGCTCGGACGGCGCCCTGCTCGTGCGCGCGGCGAGCGACGAGTGGCGTCGCGCGACGTATCGGTCGCGCGGCATGATCCGCGAACGGCTCGCGGCGCTTCTCGGGACGGGTCTGGTCAAGAGGCTAGAGGTAACGAGCGAAGGAGCGGAGCATCATGCGATCAGCGGTCATCGCCAGCGCCGTACGGCTGCCGACCGGCAAGTTCCTCGGCGCGCTGAAGGACCTGCCGGCGACGGATCTCGGGTCGCGGGTCGTCCGTGAAGCGGTGTCGCGGGCCGGCATCGAGCCGGACGCGGTGGACGAGTGCATCATGGGCAACGTCGTCTCCGCCGGCCTCGGCCAGGCCCCGGCCCGGCAGGCCGCACTCGCCGCCGGGCTCCCCGACCACGTCGGCGCCCTGACCGTCAACAAGGTCTGCGGCTCCGGGCTCAAGGCGGTGATGCTCGCCGCGCAGGGGATCGCCACCGGCGACATCGACGTCGCGGTCGCCGGGGGCATGGAATCGATGAGCAACTGTCCGTACATGCTGCCGAAGGCGCGCGGCGGCATGCGCATGGGCAACGGACAGGTGCTCGATGCGATGATGCACGACGGGCTCTGGTGCGCGGTCGAGAACTGGTCCATGGGCGAGGCCGCCGAGGCCGTCGTCGAACGCTACGGCGTCACCCGCGAGGACCAGGACGCCTTCGCGGCGGGCAGCCACCGGAAGGCCGCCACCGCCATCCGCGAGTGCTTCTTCAAGGACGAGATCCTGCCGGTCGAGATCCCGCAGCGCCGGGGCGACCCGATCCGGCTCGAGTACGACGAGGCGGTACGCCCCGATACGACCGCCGGGGCGCTCGCCCGGCTGCGCCCGGCGTTCAAGAAGGACGGCGGCACGGTGACCGCCGGCAACGCGCCCGGGGTCAACGACGGCGCCGCGGCGACCGTCGTCATGGCCGAGGAGCGCGCGGCCGAGCTCGGCGTGGTCCCGATGGCCCGCATCGTCGGGCAGGCGTTCAGCGGACGCCCCGCCAAGTGGCTCCTCATGACGCCGGTCGAGGCGGTGCAGAAGCTGCTCGCCAAGGTGGGCTGGTCGCTGGACGACGTCGATCTGATCGAGCTCAACGAGGCCTTCTCCGCGCAGGCGCTGGCCGTCATCCGCGAGCTGGGGGCCGATCCGGCGAAGGTGAACGTCAACGGGGGCGCGGTCGCCCTCGGCCATCCGATCGGGGCCAGCGGCGCACGCATCCTGACCACCCTGCTCTACGCGCTGAAGAACCGCAACCTGAAACGGGGCGTCGCCGCGCTGTGTCTCGGCGGCGGCAACGGCGTCGCCCTGGCCGTCGAGCGCGTCCAGTAGTCTGCGCGGTGCCACGGCCACTCGACTCGCCGCTTGCGGGAACCACCGGCGGGGTTGCTGCGTCCACGGTTCTAGAGACGAGCCATGTGGAGAAGGTGGTCCCGGATCGCGTTCGCGCTCACCGCCCTCGGGACCGTCGTGTTTCTCGGCCTGGTGGTGAACCAGACCGCCCAGCTCGTCTCGCTCGCCGCCGCGCTCCATCCGACCCTCGGAACGGCAGTCCTCGGCCTCCTGCTCGCCGTCTACGGCATCTGCTTTCTGGTGCCCCTGATTCTGTTCTTCCGGCTGCCCAGGCCGCTCCAGCCCCCTCCCGTCGACGAGGGACGGGCGTTCGAACGGCATCTGCGGGCGCTCGGCCGGCGCCTGGCGGACAACGAGCTGGCCGGCCCCGGCCCGTTCCGCGCCCGGGAGGAGATCGAGACCGGGCTGGAACGCCTCGGCGTCCGGGCCGACGACGTGGCCCGGCGGGCCGCATCCGAGGTCTTCATCGCCACCGCCGTCTCGCAGCACGGCAGCCTCGACGCCCTGGTCATGCTCGGCGTCCAGGCGAAGATGATCTGGCGCCTCGCGCACGTCTATCACCAGCGCCCCGGCGCCCGCGAGATCGTCCACCTGTATGCGAACGTCGGCGCAACCGCCTTCATCGCCGGCGAGCTCGAGGACATGGACATCAGCGACCACATCCAGCCGGTCGTCTCGGGCGTGTTCGGATCGGTGGCGGGGAGCGTGCCGGGGCTGCAGACCGCCAGCACCGTCTTCGTCACCTCCGTGCTCGGCGGCGCCACGAACGCGTTCCTGACGCTGCGGGTCGCCATGATCGCGAAGCAGTATTGCGCGGCGCTTACGTCCCGACCGCGCCGCAACCTCCGCCGGGCGGCGGTCGTGCAGGCCGGCGGGATGCTCGGCGCCATCGTGCGCACTGGCGCTCGCCGCGTCTCGCAGGGACTGCTGACGGCCTCGGGACGCACCGTCAGCGGCAGCGCACGACATCTGGGACGCCGCGTGCGCGCCGCCGGCCAGGCGTTGGCCGATCGCCTGGGACCCTCGGCAAGAGCCGGCTGAAGCTCAGCCGGCGGGCCGACCCATCGCAAGAGCACGACCATCCGCACGGCCCGAAGCGCTGGCGACGCGTTCCTGTTTCCCCGACGCAACGCGGCACCGTAGTACCATGGCTGCGTGTTGCACAGCACTACATCGAGCAGGCAACGGACGGAGGTTGGATGAAGCTCGGCTACAGTTGGATGCCGGGGTCGTTTGCGCTGGTCGACTCGGACCTGCTGGAGGAATGCGCGGCCCTGTATTCGAACCACTACGGCCTATGGAGCGACCGGTCACCACTACCGGGAAAGCGGGTGCGCTTGTCGCCGAGACGACTTCGAGAGTGGCTGGACTCCAAGGACGTACGAATAACTCTGGCGCGTTCCGGCTCCGAGCTCGTGGGGTACGCCATCGCCGTCCAGGCGAAAGCCGCTCGCTGCGGCGTCGTGTCCTGGGTCACCCAGCTCGTTGTCCATGAAGCATACAGACGACAGGACGTGGGCAAGACGCTGCTGTTCTCTATCTGGGGACTGTCCGACCATTTCGCGTGGGGCCTTCTGACCGCAAATCCTTACGCGGTGAGGGCGCTCGAGAAAGCGACCCGGCGCCGCTGCCTGCCGACTCGCATCCACAGAAGCAGCCGAAAACTCTTCCAGCTCGGACTCGCCCACGTACCATATGTGACGGACGGGACGGATCTGGAGGTTCGCACCGACCGGTCGCGAATCCGAACGGAATTCCATCTGGATCATTCGGATCTGGCGCAGATGTTGACGCGTGCGACGACAGACGGGAAGCCGTGGCAACTGGGCCTTCTTGAAGAAGGATGGGAATGGTTCGCGTTCACATTCTCCGATCAGGATCAGATCCTGCTGAGCCCGCGGGAGATATCGTCCATGCTGGAGGCGTCCGACCAGATCACCAGGCAGGCGTACTCCCGGATGCGAGTGAACGACGACCACTTCTGGGCACGGCACGCCGCCCCGGAAAGTCGACGGATATTAGAGCACTGCCGCCTCCAGCCAGGACACTCCGTACTCGATTTCGGCTGTGGCGCGGGAAGACATGCGATCGAGCTGGCGCGATCGGGCGTGCGCGTGACCGGCGTGGACTATGTGGCTTCCTTCGTTGAGAAGGCCGAAAACGCGGCGCGGCAACAAAGGGTGTCCGGAATCCGTTTTGTGGAAGCCGACTGCCGGAAAGTGAAGTTCGACGAGCGCTTCGATGCCGCGATTTGTCTGTACGACGTGGTCGGGACATATGCCGACCGTGCAGAGAACACCGAGCTGCTTGCAAATCTCGCGAGTCATCTCAAACCGGGCGCATGCGCACTCGTGTCGGTGATGAATCTCGCCCTCACCAAGCGCCGGGCCCGGCACGTTTTCTCGATGCAGCGCGAACCGAACAAGCTGCTGGCGCTTCCACCGAGCCGCATAATGGAAACCACGGGAGACATCTTCGACCCTGACTTCTACATGCTGGACGAAGACGCCAACGTGGTGTATCGAAAGGAGCAATTCACCCAGGGACAGGATCTCCCGGCTGAGCTGATCGTTCGCGACCGACGGTTCTCCAGAGCCGAGATCGAGGCCATGTGCGCCGAAGCAGGTCTGGACGTCGCGTGGACGAGATTCGTCCGCGCCGGCCGATGGGACGATGCACTCGATGAACAAGACGACCGAGCGAAGGAGATACTCGTCTTGTGCCGCGCGCGCCGATGAGGCCCGCGGCCCATCGGGCCCGCCGGCTTACCCTTCCGTCTTCCAGAACGCGACGCCGCCCGCCTGCTTGCCGATGTCGACGGCGCCGACCCGCTCGGCCGTCGGCACGTCGTAGATCTCGACCGTGCCGGGGTCGCTGCCGACCACTTCGAGCGTGACGAACGCGTACCGGCCGTCCGGCGTGATGACCACGCCGTGGGGGATGGTCCGGGTAG
>WTGR01000653.1 GCA_011523485.1 Acidobacteriota bacterium | reverse complement strand
GGGGATCGTGCAAGGGGCCGGCGTCGCGCAACGCCGTGGTCAGCCTGCTGACGACGAAGGGATTGATTCCCTACGGGGGAGCCGTCGGATCGAACCCGCTGGTGGATCGGGCGGGCCTCAACTGCCGCACGGTCAAGGACGCGGCGCTCGTCCTGGACGCGCTCCGCGATTCGGAGCTCGGCTACTTCGGTCCCCGGGACATCTACGCGGCCGTGCCGGAAGGGCTGGTCTCCACCGAGCCGTACGCCGACGCCGTCGTCGAGGACGTGCCGGAGGAAGGGGATGATGACCAGGGCGAGAAGCCGCTGGCCGGCATGCGCATCGGGATCGTCCGCGAGTACATGGTCAAGCACACGCTGAACGACGCGGCGATCAGCGACCGGATCGACGAGGAGATCAAGACCGTCCTCCGCGACCGGCTGGGAGCGACCCTCGTCGAGTCGGTCGATCCGCTCCATCCCGACGACCCCGACGTGCCGGACATGGAGTACACGTTCCAGGATGCGCTGGCCGAGGTCCTGCCTATCCATATGCCGGAGTATTTCCACAAGACGACCCCCGACGGCGACCTGGAGTTCGCCGTGCCGGGCCACGACGTGACGTCGACGGGCTATCTGGTCCAGCTCGCGGAGGGCGACGCGCCGCTGTCGCCCGGGATCAATCTGCGCCGCGTCGTGCTCTCGCCCCCGTCGCGGAGCTTCGCCTTCCACATCGACCAGTACCTGGCCCGCCGGGGCGACGAGCGGGTCGCCGACATGGCCAGCCTGGACGCCAACGCCAAGTACTTCTCGGCGGCGGCCGAGGCGGGATCGGCGAACTGGGCCGTGCTCGACGACATCCGCGCGGAGGGGAACGCCGAGCGGATACAGATGCGCGCGGTGCTGCAGCTCGTGCTGGCCAGGGTGATGCGCGAGAACCGCCTCGACGTGCTGGTGAATCCCGAGAACACGCTGCCCCACCAGAAGGTCGGCGGCCCCAGCGAGCCGAGCGTGAACGGCCGCGGCGCGTCCGGGTCGACCCAGACCATCACCGCGCTCATCGGCGTGCCGGAAATCGTCGTGCCCGCCGGGTTCAACGACGTCGTCTACGAGCCCCGGTTCGTGCTGAACGCGGCCGGCGATCGCTACGAAGCCGTCGCCGGCCACGAACAGTCGGTGCTGGACACCCCGCTGCCCATCAGCCTGATGTTCTGGGCCGGCGCCGGCGAAGAAGCCGCGGTGCTGAAGGCGGCCTCCGCCTACGAGGCGGCCACCCGGCACCGGGTCCCGCCGCCCGATTTCGGCCCGGTTCCGAACGAACCGTAGTGGAGCTGGGCCGCTAGTGTCCTGCGTCCGAAGTTGACTTGCAGTAGTGAGCAGCACTTGCCCCTTCAAAACCGGGCTGATCTGCAACCACGCCGCTCTGGATCTACTGCGAACGAACTTTCGATTCGGGACACTAGACTAGAGCCGTGGACAGCCGGGTCGTCCTGTCCGTCGCGCTGGCCGCGTCGAGCCTGATCGCCGTCCGCACCACCGCACAGGTTCCGCCGGCGTCCCGGTCCCAGCCGACCGGACCGACGCGGGTCGCGTTGTCGAGCACGGCATCGGTGCTCCCCGTGGCGCGCGCCCGGCGAGTCGAGCAGGCGCCGGCGATCGACGGCGACGTGCTGGGCGAGGCCCTCTGGACCGCCGCGAGTCCCGAGACCGGATTCCGCCAGAACACGCCCGACGAGGGCGAGCCGGCGTCGGAGCGGACCGAGGTGCGGATCGTCTACACCGACGACACGCTCTACTTCGGCGTGGTCTGCTTCGTCGGCGACCCGGCGACGATCATCGTCGCGGACGCGCGGCGCGACTCGTCGCTGGTCGAGACCGACAGCTTCCAGATCGTGCTCGACACTTACCGCGACCAGCAGAACGGGTTCGTGTTCGGCACCAACCCGGCCGGGCTCGAGTACGACGGGCAGCTCACCAACGAGGGGGAGGGCAGCGGCGGCATCGGCGGCGGCCTGGTCGTGCGGTCCGGGAGCCAGCAGCAGCGCGGGTCGGGCGGCGGATTCAACCTGAACTGGGATGGGGTCTGGCAGGTGGCCACGCGGGTCACCGAAGTCGGCTGGACCGCGGAGTTCGCGATTCCGTTCCGGACGCTGCGCTACGCGTCGGGCGCCGCGCAGACCTGGGGCCTCAACTTCCAGCGCAACATCCGGCACCGGAACGAGCAGTCGTACTGGGCGCCGCTGCCGCGGCAGTTCAACCTGAACCGGCTGTCCCTGGCCGGCGAGCTGCGCGGGCTGGAGGTCCCGCCGCCGCGCAACCTCCAACTGAATCCGTACGTGCTCGGGAAGACGCTCCGGCGCGATGCGGACACCCGCGCCACGCGAATCGGCGACGTGGGTGCGGACCTGAAGTACAGCGTGACCCCGAGCCTCACCCTCGATCTGACGTACAACACCGACTTCGCGCAGGTCGAGGTGGACGACCAGCAGATCAACCTGGACCGGTTCAACCTGTTCTTTCCGGAGAAGCGGCCGTTCTTCCTGGAGAACGCCGGGCTCTTCTCGGTCGGGCAGCCGGGCGAGCTCGAGCTGTTCTTCAGCCGGCGGATAGGGATCGGGGACGACGGCGTGCCGATCCCTATCCGGGGCGGCGGCCGACTGAGCGGGCAGGTGGGGGCCAACACCCACATCGGCGTGCTGAACATGCAGACCGCGTCCGTGGACGCGAGCGGGACGCCGGCGAACAACTACACGGTGGCCCGCGTCCGGCAGGACCTGCCGAACCGGTCGAACGTGGGCGCCATCGTGGTCAATCGCAACGCCACCGGCGCGTTCGCCGGTCCCGACGACGTCAACCGGAGCTACGCCGTGGACGGGCGGTGGGGCATGGGCGAGACGGTGACGCTGTCGGGCTTCGCGGCCGGGACCGAGACGCCCGGCGTGACCGGGGGCACCCACGCGTACAACCTCGCCGCGAGCTACGAGTCCGAGCGCTACCGTTACGGCGGCGGCTTCACCGAGGTCGCGCCGGGCTTCAATCCGGAGGCCGGGTTCTATGCGCGGCGGGCCTACCGGCGCATCGACGGCGCCTTCCGCACGGCGTTTCGCCCCGACAACGACATCGGATTCCACGAGTGGACGCCGCACGCCGCCGTCTTCCTCATTCGGGATTTCGACACCGGCCGGGTCGAGTCGGACTGGATTCACCTGGACAACACCATGGAGTGGCGCAACGGGTTCTGGGCGAGCATGGCGCTGAACCTGTCGCAACCCGCTCACTCGCCGGGCCCGGGTGGGGACGGAACACGGCGCGCGGCAGTTCGATCCGAGGGTGACGCCGTCTGGTCGCCCGGGTACGTGACGGTCTCGAACGCCACGACGTCGCGGGACTCTGCGCTGATCTCCACGCCGATCAGGTGAACCGCGCGGCCCGGGCCGCGGTACTTGTCCGCGTACCGGCGCGCCTGCAACAGGGCCAGGGCCGCGCCCCGCCCCGCTCAGCTCGCTCCGCCACCTTGAACTCGAACACGTAGACGTTCGTCCCCAGCCGCACCGCCAGGTCGAGCCGGCCGCGGCTGGTGGCTTCCACGGTCACGCCGTCGAGCGCGGACTGGAACCAGGCATAGAACACGCTCGACCAGTAGCCCTCGTAACGGGCGATGTCGTTCCGTCGGTGCCAGTCGTGCGGGATGCCCGCCAGCAGCCGCCGGAACAGCGCCTCCAGGCCTGCCCAGTCCTGTGCCGCGAGCCGCCGCCGCAACTCGCCGCCGTTCTCCGCCGACCGCCAGTTCGGCGCCAGCGCGTCCAGCAGGCTCTCGTTCAGGCCCAGCCGCACCTCCCGGTTCGGATACCCCAGCCGGTACACCGGCCTCCGGTCGCGTCGTTCGGCATCCACGATCGTCAGGTAGCCGGTCTGGAACAGCAGCGCTTCCGGCGCCATCACGTCCACGTCGAAGGCCGACAACAGGGCGGCGCTGGCGTGGATTCTCTCGATGTCCGGGGCCGCGAAGCCGCGACGGACAAGTGTGTCCACCAGGAACCGCGGCGTCGCGGTCTCGAACCAGTACGCCTCGAACTCGCGGCTGCGGAACAGCTTGAGCAGGGCGAAGGGGTTGTAGACCGTGTCCGCTCCCAGCCAACTGTAGCCGTTGTACCAGGCGCGTATTGCTTCGCGGTCCAGACCCGGCAGCTCCGGCGCGAACACGGCGTCCAGGTCCGCCTCGGTATAGCCGCAGATCGCCGAGTAGTCCGGATCCACGGTGAGGTCGATGAGGTTGTTGAGGTCCGAGAACAGGCTGACCCTGGAGAACTTGCTCACCCCCGTGATGAAGGTGAGCTCCACGTGAGCGTCGGAACTCTTGATCGTGCCGTACAGCCCGCGCAGATCGTCGCGGTTGGCCTTCGCCATGTCGGGCTCGTCCAGCGCATCCAGGATCGGCTTGTCGTACTCGTCCACCAGCACGACGACGCGCCGGCCCGCGCGCTCGTGCAGCGCTTCGATCAGGCGGCGGAAACGCACGGGGGCGCTGCCGCTGCTCGTTCCGGCGCCGGTCCGGCTGGCGATGTCCTCGAGCTGCGCCACTGCGCTCTCCTCGAGCAGACCGCGCCTCTTGAAGTTGCCGCCGCTGAAATCCAGCCGCACCACCGGGTGGCGTCGCGACCAGTCCCAGCCCTCGTGGACGGCCAGGCCGCGGAACAGCGTCTCGCGGCCCTCGTACAGCTCCTTGAGCGTGTCCACGAACAGGCTCTTGCCGAACCGCCGCGGGCGCGACAGGAAGTAGTGTTTGCCGGCGTCGTCCTCGATCCGGCGGGCGTAGGCGGTCTTGTCGACGTAGTAGTAGCCTTCCTCCCGGATCTGCCGGAAGGTCTGGATGCCGATGGGCAGCTTGCGCTTTCCCATGACGACATTCTAGCGGTCCGCCGCCCGCGAGCGGATGCGACGGATGATGATGTCGATGGAGGGCCGGACTGGACTAGAATCGCGTGAAACGCGGTGCAGGGATGCCGGCGGTGAGGTTTCGCGTGGTATCGCCGCGCGGCCGAACAGGGAGACGCTGACGCTGCGGCGGCTCGAGGGGGAGCGGATCATGTCCAAGGGAACGCGCGTCGGCATGGGCGGATCGCGTCGGCATGGGCGGAGTCTCGCGGCTGCGGTGGTGCGGACGTTGGCGGCCGGACTCGTCGTGGTCGTGGCTGGCGGACCGGGCGTCACGCCGGGTGTCGTCGCGGCGGCGCAAGGACCGGCGGCCGACGGGGCCTTCACCAGGGACCAGGCGGCCGACGGCTGGTCGGTCTACGGGGTGCAGTGCGAACAGTGTCACGGCCCGGGCCTGGAGGGCATGGTCCACGCGCCGCCCCTCATCGGCGTGGACTTCCTGAACGGCTGGGCGGGGCGGACCACCGACGAGCTGTTCGCCTACCTGCGCGACGAGATGCCGCCGGGGCAGGCCAAGGACGGCATCCTCCGGAAGCTCGACCGGCGGACGGGCGCGTTCGTCGACCTGCGCGAGACGGTCCACCAGGACGTCTTCGAGACGATCGACAAGACCACGGGCGAGCTGACCTACCGGGAGGACCTGCAGGACATCGCGATCGGCGAGCGGGTGTTCACCTGTCCCAGCCTGCTCGGCGGCCACAACTGGCAGGCGTCGGCGTATCATCCGGGCGCCGGTGCGCTGGTCATCCCGCTGCACCAGGCGTGCATGCACCTGACCGGGCGCGAGGTGGAGTTCATCGAGGGAGGCGGCGGGACGGCCGGCCGCTCCCAACTGCTGGAGATGCCGGGCAGCGGCGGCAACATCGGGAAGCTGGCCGCCTACGACGTGCGGACCATGGAGGAGCTGTGGAGTCACGAGCAGCGCGCTCCGTTCCTCACGTCCGCGCTCACGACGGCTGGCGGGCTCGTCTTCGCCGGCGACGGCGACCGCTACTACCGGGCGTTCGACATCGAGACGGGGGAGGTCCTTTGGGAGACCCGCCTCAGCGCCGCGGCCCACGGCTACCCGATCACCTACGAGGTGGGCGGCCGGCAATTCATCGCCGTGCCGGCGTCGCTGGGGGGCGCGTTCCGGAGCCTGACCGCGCAGCTCAGCCCGGAGATCTACCAGCCGGAGAGAGGGAACGCGCTCTACGTCTTTGCGCTGCCAGAAGATGATTAGGTTCCGTAGTAGTCCATAGATTGCCAAGATGTCCCTATTTCATGGGGATATCTCGCAAGATGCATCCAGCCGCCTCCGAGTAATATCCGCCAGTTCCAGCTCCTACCGTGGTATAATCGTGGGACGTAAACGCAACCGAAATCCCCATGGCAGGACGGCTC
>WTGR01000107.1 GCA_011523485.1 Acidobacteriota bacterium | reverse complement strand
GGTGCCGCGCCGGCGGTCGACGCGACTACCGCGCGCGTGTCCAGTCCGGCGTCCACCGGCGGTGCCGGGACCACGTTCGAGCAGCATGTCGGCGCCTACTGGCTAGCGCAACTTCTCGTTGGCGCGATCCCGCCAATCGCGATCGACAACACAGTCGTGGAGGTGAGCTTCCAGACCGAGCGTCTGGGCTGGCACACCGACGACTTCTTGGTAGTCGGCACGTTCGGTGGTGTGTCACGCCATCTCGCCGGCCAAGTGAAACGCAGCTTCACCGTCAGCGCGTCGGACCAGCAGTGCGTACAGGCGGTTACCGGTTTCTGGAAAGACTTCAACGCCTCGCACTTTTCGAAGGACCAAGACCGCCTCGCGCTTGTCTCGCTGCGCGGTACGAAGACGCTTCTCGAGCACTTCGTCGGGCTCCTCGATTGCGCGCGGGCCGCGCGTGGCGGCGTCGAGTTCGAGCAGCGGCTCGCCACCGAAGGCTTCATCTCCAGCACGGCCGTGCGTTACTGCGGCGAGCTGCAGAAAATCATCGGCGACGTCGAAGAAAAACTCGTCACGGCAGCCGACATCTGCCGTTCCTGCGCGCCCTCCACGTGCTGAGCCTCGACCTCCATAGCTCGACGCGACAGACGGAAGCGCACATCAAGAGCATGCTCGCCTTTACGGCCACGGAAGGAGACCCCTTGGCTAGCGCCGACGCCTCCTGGAACGAGCTGATCGTAGAGGCGAGCACGGCGATGGTTGCCAGTCGCAGCCTGCGCCGCGATGACCTGCCCGCTGCCACGCTGGCGCGCCACGGTGTGATCGGCACGAACGAACGCCGCGTGCTACAGGCGCTTCGCGATCACACCGAACCCGTCCTGCGCGCGATACGCTCGACGCTCGGGGGAAATCTTCATCTGCGGCGCGCGGCACTCGTGCAGAAACTCCTCGACTCACTCGAGAAGGCTCAGGTCGTACTCGTGACGGGACCGGCCGGCTGCGGCAAGTCGGCCGTGGGCAAGGACGCGGTCGAGCTACTCGCCTTGGATTATTTCCTATTCGGCTTTCGCGTCGAGGAGTTCGCGCAGGCGCATCTGGACACCACGTTGGCCGCCGCGCAGGTGCCTGCGAGCTGGGGGAAACTTGGTGCCATCCTCGGTGCGCAGGGCCGCAAAGTCGTCCTTGTGGAGAGCGTCGAGCGCCTGCTCGAGAAGGCAACACGCGACGCGTTTACCGACCTAATGACGTTGGCGGCGGACGACAGCGGCCTACGCATTTTGCTCACTTGCCGCGACTACTCGGTCGAACAGGTGCGTACGAGCTTTCTGCGGCCGCATCGCATCAACCACACCGTTGTCCGCGTGCCGCCGCTCAAGGACACCGAACTCGCGGAGGCGGAGGTCGCGTATCCGGCGCTCGCCATTCCTCTCAAGAGCCCGGCATTGCGCGACATCCTGCGCAACCCCTTCGTTCTCGACAAGGCGATCGATATTCCATGGTCCTCCGAGAAATCCGTTCCGCAGACCGAGCGCGAATTCCGTGCGCTCTTCTGGCGCGAGATCGTGTGCGGCGGCGACCGTGTGGCGCCCGCCATGGGGCGGCGACGCGACGAGGTGCTCCAGATCATTGCGCTGCAGCGCGCGCGGGCGCTCTCTGCCCATGTTCCTGCGACCAGCCTCGATACTGCCGTGGTGGAGTCGCTGCTCCGCGACTCTCTCATTGCGTCCTCCGACGACAATCCGTTGCTCGTGGCGATCGCCCACGACGTGCTCGAGGACTGGGCGATCCTGCAATGGCTCGAGGAGCAGCATCTTTCTGAAGCATCGTTCAAGACGCTCTCCCACGCCATCGGAACGCACCCGGCCGTGCGGCGCTCGTATCGTAAATGGGTGGCCGAACTCGTCGAGCGCGATGGGGCGGCTGCGGATTGGCTGTTTGAGGCGGCCGTGTCGGAGACCGAGATCAGCATGCAGTTCCGCGACGACACGCTGGTGTCGTTGCTCAAGGCGCCGTCAGCGCCCGGCTTTCTCGCGCGCCACGAGGCGCAACTGCTCGCAAACGACCGCACGCTTCTGAAGCGCGTCATTCATCTGTTGCGCGTGGCCTGTGTGAAGACGCCCGACTGGCTCGCCGGCCTAGTCGGGCAGGGATCGATCCTCAACGTGCCAGACGGCTCTGCGTGGCCCGCGGTGCTGCGGCTCGTTTATCGCAATCTCGCGGCCTTCACGGCCAACGAGCGAACGCTCCTGCTCGCGCTTGTAGAGGACGCGGTGCGCGATGTGAGCTGGTCGGTGCCCGATCTCGAGGGCGCCGAACATGTCACCGGCATCGCCCACTGGCTCCTCGACGGCCTGCGCAGCTATGGAGGCGACGAGCCGCGCAAACGCGTGCTCAAGGTCATCGCGAAAGTCCCCAAGAGCGACGCTGCGGGTTTCGAGGCGGCGCTGCGCGGCCACATCGAGGAGGGAAAGCGCCGCGATGTTGTCGCGAAGGACTTCCAGGAGCTCATTTACGCGGGCATCGAAGGCATGCCCGCCGCGCGCGATCTGCCGGACGTCGTCACCTCGATCGCTTCAGACTATCTGCTCGCTTCGGAGGAGGACATCGACGACGAGCGCCGCTATGCGCGCCATTCTCTCGACATCGACCTGTACTTTGGGATCAACGAAGGACTGCGCCACGACTCGTTCCCGGCGAGCGCAGTGCGCGGCCCATGGCCCCACTTGCTGCGGCATCATCCGGAGAAGGCGCTCGACTTCTACATCAAGGTCTTCAACCATAGCGCCGACTGGTACGCGCATCCCCGTCTGCACGACCCTCTCGAGAAGGCCAGGGAAGTGGAACTCACGTTCGCAGACGGTAAGACGCGCAAACAGTGGATGAACTGGCGCTTGTGGGGCCTTTACCGCGGCATGACGGTCGGGCCCTATCCGCTCAAGTCGATGCTGATGGCGCTCGAGAGCTGGCTGCTCGACGTCGGACAGCAAGAACCGGAACGGCTGGACGCCATTCTCGTCGACATCCTGCGCCGTAGCGACAACGCAGCGCTCGCCGCTGTCGTCGCGAGCGTGGCGACCGCCCATCCACACGCGTCCGGCGAAGGGTTGCTGGTGCTCCTCAGCGTTCGCGAGTACATTGTCGTGGACCGTAGCCGTCTCGTGGGTGAGCAGCAGATGGCGGGGATGGCCGGCATGATCCCGACGATGCGCGCTGACCACCAGTTTTACGGGATGGAACGCAAGCAGGCGGACGCCTTGCCGCACCGGCAGTACGATCTCGAGGCGGCGGTTGCCAAACTCCAATTCGGGCCTTTCGCGCCCCGCGTCCACGCGCTCCTCGACAGCCATCTTGCGGCGTTGCCGCCGAAGGAGCAACAGAGCAAGAACGACCGCTTGTGGCGCCTCGCCATCCATCGCATGGACCTCCGCCAGTACGCCGTTTCCGACACACCTGGCCCCGAAATCCCTGACCCACAAGCAAAGCCAAGCGATTCGCCACGGCGATACGTTCGCCTTGAGCCGACGCCGGAGGCGGACGTGCAGGCCATGGTCGATGAAGGCGCCTCTCGTCTGGCCGCGACGAACACGCGGCTTGGCGTGCTGATGTGGGGTATCCAAGCCTTCCGCCGGGAGGCCGGCAAGTACGACCCCGCACAGTGGGCGGCGACGCTCGCCGAAGCGCAGGCCATGGACTGCGAAGGCGAAGACGAGGACAGCAGTCGGCACGCGCCTGGTTTTGTTGCGGCTGTGTGTATCCGTGACCGCTGGGACGACATGACGTCGGCGCACAGAGACTGGTGCGTCGATAGGGTCTGCGCGGAAGTCATGCGACACGCCGACGACGCCGATCACATGGAGCGCATCCAGAACAACCCCATGGCCGCCGACAGGGCCTGCGCCTTCGTGCTGGCGACGTTGCTCCGCAAGCCGCTTGACCCAACCCGCGTCGAACGGGTGAAGACCGCTTTTGCCGCCGCTGTCACACATCCGGTGGAGCAGGTGCGGTCGTACGCGACATGGAGCATCGACGACACCGTCTGGGCCTCCGATCGCGCGCTCGCCCTGCGTTGCGTCAACGCGATTGCGGAAGAAGCCGCCACTATCGACAAGGCGCAAGACGCCGAGGAAGCGCGTCCCTATGGTGATCGCCGCGATTTGGGCGAGATCGCGGCGGAGGCCACCGCGGACATCCGGGCGCGGTTCTGGAAGAACGGAGGGATTGCCGAGGAAGCACACGTTGCACTCGATATCTCCTACGGCTTCGGCGCACATGCACTCGAGCGCATGCTGGCGACCCGGTGGCGGGCGAGTCGCTGGCCTCGCAGCCGACGCTGTCACGGTTCGAGAACGCCGCCGGCCGCGGCGCGCTCTACGACATGGGGTGCGAGTTGGCGGCGCGCGTGGTCGAGCGCCACCGCCGCCGGCTGGGGCGGGTTCGGCGCATTACGATCGATCTGGACCCAACCGACGACCCGACGCACGGCGCCCAGCAGTACAGCCTCTTCAATGGGTACTACGACAACTGGTGTTACTTGCCGCTGCTCGCGTTCCTGACGTTCGACCGCGAAGCCGAGCAGTACCTGTGTGCGGCGGTGTTGCGGCACGGCAAGGCGGTCGCCTCCGAAGGGGGCGTGGCCCTGTTGGCACGGCTGCTGCCTCTGCTGCGCTGCGCCTTTCCACGGGCGCGCTTTCTGGTTCGGCTCGACGGCGGCTTTGCGTCCCCGGGGCTGTTCGACTTCCTGGATGCGCAGCCGCGGCTCGACTACGTGGTGGCGATGGCGAGCAACGCCGTGTTGCTGCGGCACGCCGAGCCGGCGATGCTGGTGGCGCGGGGGCGTAGCGAGCGCAGCGAGCAGACCGAGCATTTCTACATGGACACCGAGTATGCGGCGGGCTCGTGGAGCGCCGCGCGGCGGGTCATCATCAAGGCCGAAGTCGTCCGTCTCGGGGACCGCGAACCGCGGGACAACCCGCGCTTCGTAGTGACGAACATGCGGCAGACGCCGCGTTTTCTCTACGAGAAGGTCTACTGCGCCCGTGGTGAGGTCGAGAACCGGATCAAGGAACTCAAGGACCTGCAGCTCGACCGCACGAGCTGCTGCAAACTCCGGGCGAACCAGTTGCGCGTCTTTCTGACTGCCGCAGCCTACGTGCTCATGCAGGAACTACGGTTGCGCGCGGCGCGCACCGCGTGTGCCCGAACCCAGGTGCTGTGGCTGCGCGACCGGCTGCTCAAGCTCAGCGTCCACGTTGTCCGCTCCGTCCGTCGCCTCGTGCTGCATCTGCCGCGCTCGACCCCGAGTCTGGACGCGTGGCGCAAGATCGCCCTTTCCCTCGGGGCCCGCCCCGGGTAACGCGTCCAACTCGAGTCTGGATCCGCGTGCGCGGTTGCCATCACGGCGAAGCTGTCTTCGGCCAGCCCGCCATGACGGTCACTGTGCCTCGCATTGCGGCTCAACCACGCCATCACCGGTCGACGGCGTATTCCAGTCACTTGTGCCGCCCGATTCGCGAGCCGATCACACCCTACCGGCGGTCGGTCAGGACTCCTCGTGAATGATCCGGGCTAGATGCCGTGACCGGAGAGGACTGGGCAGCCGTTGCCCTGACGCACAACGGACAGCGCTTCCGAATTGTCGGGCGCTGATGCCCATCTGCGCCGCAGTTCGGCCGGGAGCCCGACTTGCCGGTATTCTTGGTGGCGATCCCGAGCCGCGCGGAGCGTGGAAGCAATCTGGTAGCCACGTCTCGCCCCGGCCCCGTCCGCCGATGCCAGCGGCGAGCTGCCGAGACCAGGAGCGCGTGCTTGAAGTCCGCGGTGCGGGTTGCGGAACGCCGCCTCACGTTCGCGGATCCACCCCTGGAAGTCAAGAGCCGATCCGCACCAGCGGCTGTCCGATTGTACGGTGGAATGGGTGATGACCGGGTCCGTGTCCACCCCTGGTGACCAAGAAACTCCATTCACGTGTGGTGGATTCCGCACCCATTCCGCACCGAACGCCCCACGTCGGGCGCCGACGGGATCTTCCAAGCGTGTCGCCAGAAACCGAGATCCAGGCAATTGAAGATAAGAACCGTAAAGTATCGCGTGACCCAAAGTTTCCGCGCACTCCACGCAGTATTCGTCAGTTAGCTGCAGCGTTCCAAGCGCACGATGTCCCACGGCGGCAAAGGCATCCTTTGCTGGAGGTCGTATCTGTCTTTGGCCAATATCGCTGTCAGTGTCCACAATGACATCAGCCATTTCTGTGTTGCCGATGCCAGATTCTCCCACCAGCTAATCCTAACCAGGTAAACCTGAAAGCTGGGCTGGAATCGGCCCACGGGAGTCGAGTGTC
>WTGR01000730.1 GCA_011523485.1 Acidobacteriota bacterium | reverse complement strand
TGACGTCGGCAAGCTGCAGCAACAACTCGTCCGTGATCTCCAGGCCCACCGGCGCGCCTGCATCGTCGGCTCCCACGAAGACGATGCCGGGGCGCTGGTGGTCCGGCAGATCGTTGGCGAAGGCGCAGACCGCTTGGCGGATCTTGCGGGGATTGTCTCCCTGCAGCGACTCCTTGCGCTCGACGAGGTCGGACTCCAGGTCCGCCATCATGACTTCGAGCTCGTCCTGGGTATACGGTGCCATCGCTACGGTGCCCGACCCTGTCAATCTCCTTCGCCGCCTAGTTTACGCGCGTCGTCCGGAAGTCCGATTTCGCGCTGAACGTCCGGGATTTCCGGCGGATGGCGTGTGTCTTTCCGGTTGGGTTGCGGCGAGCGCGCGGCCCAGGCGCCTGGGACCGTCAGTCGTAGTCGCGCCCGCGTCCCTCGCCACCGGACCCCAGAAGCCGAGCGCGAACTGCGTCGCGGCCATGCTGAGGCCTGCCTGCCAGCCGGGCAGGCTGCGGTTGGCGAGGAAGTACTCGTCGAGGTTCCGGGACGCCTTCCGCCGGTTGCGGAGGCCCGAGCCGACCGCGTAGGCGATGAACGCGGCGACGATCAGGAAATCGAGAACGGTCATGCCCGGGGCGTGAAGACGGAAACGGCCGGGAACTCGCAGTCCCCGGCCGTCTCGAAATCGCGAGCGGTGTGAACCCTACGGGAGCGCCGTCACCTTCTGCGTGTTCTTGCGCCGCGCGCCGCCCAGGATGCCGGTCAGGCCGTAGTTGCCCTCGTGGCAGGCGTACTCGTAGAGCACGCCGTCGGTGCGCCGGAACGGAATGGCGACGCTGAAGGGCCGCGTCAGGTTATTCGGATCCTCGAACGTGAACTCGTACATCACCGTGTCGGGATCGATGCGGGTGAACCGCTCGACCAGGTAGCTGTCCCGCGACGAGCCCGCGAAGTTGGTCTCGCGGGCGTAGTTCGTCGTCTCGACCACCAGCGTCTCGCCTTCCCAGCGGCCGCGCGAGTCGCCCACCCACTGCCGGATGTTCCCGTGCGGCTTGTCGATCGGGATGATCCGCACGTTGTGGATGTGCTCGTTCAGCAGCGCCACGTAGCCCGGCGTCTGGAAGATGTGGACGTTGTTGTTGTACGAGCCCGGCCGCATCGGCGGCCCGGAGTTGGAGCCCATCAGGCAGCGGTCGCCGAGGGTGCGGTCGGTGTAGTGGTCGCCGAAGCCGTTGCGCATGTTGAGGCGGTTGATCGCGCGGGCCTCGCGGTACTCGTCGGTGTAGGGGATCCGGCCGTTCGGCGGATCGACCACCAGCGACGTGCGCTTGTCGCTCGTGAGCTCGATGCCGCGCTCGTACCAGAACTCGTTGTACGAGAGCACCCCGCCCTCGGCGCGCGGCTGATACCCGGCGCTCGGGGCTCCCGTGATCGGGTCGAACAGGTCGCGGTTCAGGCGCACCCGCTCCGAGGCCTCGAAGGCCGCCGCCTCCTCGGCCGACAGTGTTTCCCGGTCCGCCAGCGCCGTGGGCCGCTCGAGCGGCGTCAGCGTGCGGAACGTGAAGATGCCGGAGATGTCCGGCTGGCCGTCCGGGGTCCGCATCGGCATGGTCGGGGCGTCGGACTGGGCCGCGGCCGGGACCGGCGCGAGCAGGACGACCGCCAGCAGGGCGGCGAGCGCGGCGATGCAACGAGGACTCGTCATCTCGATACTCCCTCTTCGAGTGTCGGTGTTTCGGGCAATCCTACCGCGAAACGCACGATCCGGGAGCCGAATTCCGCCGCCCGAGCGCCGGCGGGCCGCGTCGCGACCAGGGCGTCTCCGGTTCGCAGCCGGCACTCCCGGGCGCGAGGGCTGGCGGGGGCCGAGTCGAACGACCTGGCCCGACAATCGTCGCCTGCAGTTCGGATTACGGCGGACTTTCGCTAAATATTTGCTATGATAGTATGCATACGGCGCGATGACGAGGCGGGTGATCTGGCGGGTTCCTCACCGCTGCGGAGCGGCCGAGTGCCGTAGCGACCCGTCGCCGGGCCGGCGGCGGAGCGGCGATTGGGCCGCGACCGGACGGTGGTGATGGGCACTGTGGCGTCGAATCTCCTCGAACCGGCGTGGAAGGAGCGCCTGAGTCTCTCTACCCGCCGCCCGCCGGAGTTCTACGAGAAGTCGGACGACGTCGGCAACGTGTCGCACGCCGGCGCGTTGCGCACGACGCTGGACGATCTGGGCGCAGCCGCGGTCTTCTGCGTTCAGCACGTCCCGACCGTCGTCATCCTCTCCATGCACGAGTTCGAGCCAGCCCGTGTGGCCCGGCTCCACGCGGCGCTCTGGAACCAGGGCCTCGCCAGCCTGCTCGTCGTCATCTCCGGTGACACGGTCCGCGTCTTCACGCTGGCTCGCATCCCGCGTTCCGGCAACGACCACGATCCCGTCGCTTCCTGCCTCGTTGACGAGCTGGACGCCGTCACCGACGCGCTCAAGCTCCAGAACCTCGTCTACGGCGCCGAATCGGGCCGTTTCTGGGAGGACCATTCCGACCATTTCAAGCCGGAAGAGCGCGTGGACCGGGTTCTACTCCGCAACCTCGCGGAGTCCCATCGCCTGCTCCGCGGTGCCGGCCTGTCCACGAGTGCTGCTGAGGCGTTGCTGATCCAGGCGATGTTCGTCGCCTATCTCGAGGACCGGGAGATCATCGGCACCGAGTATTTCCAGGACGCCACAAACGCCCGTGCCAACGACTTCGGGACGCTGCTGCAATCGGGAGACGTCGAGTCGTTCTACAGCCTCTTCGGGATCCTCCGTAAGGACTTCAACGGCGATCTGTTCGTAGCCCCGTGCTCCTTCGAGGTCACCGACCGCGGTCCACGCCTCCAGGCGGCGCATCTGGCGGTTCTGGCCCGCTTCCGTTCGGGCCGCGAGGAGATGCACGGGTGGACCGGGCAGTACCGCCTCTGGCGGTACCATTTCAAGTACATACCGATCGAGCTGATCAGCGCCGTCCACGACCGGTTCCTGGGTGAACGAGGACCGGAGCGCCGCACACACGGCGCCTACTACACCCCGATGTTCCTTGCCGACACCGTGGTCGCCGCCCTCTGGGACCGGCTGCCGCGCTCGATCAGGGACAGCGGGAGTTTTCTCGATCCGGCGTGCGGCTCCGGCATCTTTCTGGTGCGGTTGTTCCAGCGTTTGTGCGAGCACCGCCGTGAGACCGGTGGTGACAGGAC
Source organism: Acidobacteriota bacterium (assembly GCA_011523485.1). The sequence continues at coordinate 3,109 of WTGR01000730.1, read as the reverse complement.
GATCCGCTGGGATAACCTGGTCGACATCCTGTTGAGGTTGAAGGGCCGGGACCTGGACGGCGGAGCCGTGCGGGTCGCCGTGTTCTCGCTGTACGTCGCGCTACTCGAGGAGATCACCCCGCCGGACATCCGCAAGCTCATGCAGCGTGGCGCGGTGCTCCCTGCGCTCCACGGAGAGACGCTTCGCAATGCGGATTTCTTCGCCGACGCGGCTGACGACTCACCGGTCGATGTGGTCGTCGGCAATCCGCCCTGGTCCAGCCGTCGCGGCGAACGCCCTTCCTCCCTGGAGTGGTGCCGCGCCGAGGGGTTGCCGGCGCCGGGGCGGGAGCAGGCGTGGCCCTTCGTCTGGAAGTCGCTGCGGCAACTGCGGGAGGACGGCGTCGTCGCGTTTCTGCTACCGGCCATGGGCTTTCTGCACAACCACGCCGGGCATGCCGTGGAGGCGCGCAAACGCCTCATGCGCGAGACTCGGGTCTTCACCGTCGTCAACTTCGCGGACATGCGGTTCCAGTTGTTCGACGGGGCGGCGCGCCCCGCCGCGCTGGTAGTGCTCGCTCGCCCGCCGGCCGGGCGCGTCCCCTATCGGTTCGACTACCTGACGCCGAAGGCAGATCTGAACCTGAAATCGCGGCGGCTGATCACGATCGGCAGCGCCGATCTGTGCCGGCTCGACTCGCGCATGGTGGACGCTGACCCCGCCGTCTTCAAGAAGCGTCTGTGGCTCAGCGAGCCCGAAGCCAGGCTGTTCAACTATCTGGCACAGTTTCCTCGTCTCCGTGACCTCGTCGTCGAATTCGGGAATCTCTCGCGGCCGGAGGAATCCACGCGGAGTCGCTGGGTGATCGGGCAGGGTTTCCAGCCGGCCAGCGCCGAGCGACTCCTGGACCCCCATCGCGACCGCGCGTACAGCAGCGTCGTCGCAACGGCCCCTTATCTTCCGATAGAGGAGTTTCGCGTTCCGGCTCTGACGTGCGAGGGGTTGCGGCCGTGGAAGGACGGTGCCGTGCGCCGGAGAGGTTTCGAGAGAGGATTTGAGGGACCGCGCGTGCTGGTTCCGCACGGCATCGTCGCCCGCCTCGGCGACGGAGGACACCGGCTGCGCGCGGCCTACGTCGAGGACCCGCTGACGTTCCAACACGTGATTCAGGCCGTCGTGGTTCCGCCGGGGGACGGACGTCGCGCCATGCTGCTCGCGGCACTGCTCAACAGTCGGTTGATGGTGTGGTTCGCATTTCACGGCACGTCTTCGTTCGGTTCGGATCGTCCCAAGGTGCATCAGACCGAACTGCTGCGCCTGCCGTTTCCGGCGGTAGAGGACATGCCGGAGCCGGAGCGATCACGAGCGGCGGCGGATGCACTGGTCGGGTTGGTCGAGAGACGTGCTCGGTCGACCGGTGCCTCGTTCGAGCTCGAGTCGAGCGAACGCGACGTGCTCGACGAGGTCGACGGTCTCGCGTACGAGTTCTTCTGCCTGTCGGATACGGAGAGGATCCTCGTGGAAGAAACGGTGGAGCAGGTGATTCCAGCCGTTCAACCGCACCGGAGCGGCTTTCCCGCGATTTGGAACGCTGCGACTGCGAGCGACCGCCGCGAGTACGCTCGTACGCTGGTCGACGACCTTGCGGACTGGTTCGAAGGGGACGGATCCATTGGCACGCGCCTCGTGGCCCGCAACGACGACCTCGCCATCCTCCGTCTGTCGCTGCAAGACGGGCCGGCCGCGTTCGACTACGCCGAGGACGACGACGGGTCCGTGGCGGCGGCGTTGTCCCGACTCGCCGAGCATGTTCAGCAACCCCTTCCGGGCAACTTCCAGTCGATGCCGGACTTCCGGGTGTTCATCGACCGCGATCTGTTCCTCGTCAAGCCGACCGGAAGACGGTTCTGGCTCCGATCCGCGGCCCTGGCCGACGCCAAGGCCATCGTGGTCGATCTGCACATGTGGTCGAACTCCGGCAATAGCAATCCCAGGAATCGCTCCTGATGCCGGGTGGCAAGCCGGCGACGTGGGCAACCCGCCTGCGCTCGTTGGACGTGCGCTTCGTGCGGAGCGTCCTGGATGTCTGGCCGCTGTGTCTTCGTGTCCTGCCGGATCGGCCGGAAGAAGACGTCATCACGTTCAACCTCGTGCAGTTCCTGCGTAAGGACCCTCTCGTTCGGGAGTGGTTCCACTCGGTTGCGTTCCAGTACCACCCGCCGGGGTACGAGTCGAACGGTCTGGCCTACAGCAAGGGACGCATCGACGTGGCTGTACTGCAGGATCCACTCGCTGAAGGGTATCTCGCGTACGAATGCAAGCGGCTGAACGTCGTGCGCACCGACGGCCGGAGATCGCTGGCCACGGAATACGTGGCGGAGGGGCTTGCCCGCTTCATCACGGGGCAGTACGCGGAGAACCTGCCCGTCGGGTGCATGCTCGGCTACGTCCTGGACGGTGACGTGGCGCACGCAGCTTCAAGCGTGCGGGCGAGAATCGTCGAGTGCGATCAGGACGTCGCACTCGTCATGGGGCCGCGAGACGAAGCAGCCATAGGCGCGGCGACACGCTTTTCCAGCCGCCACCGACGGGTGTCGGGCGACGGCGAGATCGAGATCCGACACGCGCTGCTGCCGTGCCGACAAACGGGCGGCGGCGGGTAGTCGGCGCGGATGATTGTGTTCAGCACTGGGCGCGGCTGAGCAACTGCCCGCGCGCAGACTGTCGGCGCGGCAGCCAGACCGCGGCGGAATTCAGAACCGGAACAGCCGTCAGAGCCATCTTGTGGCCGCTGTAGAATCTGCCGTGCTCCGCGAGGGGGTCGGCCGACCCAGCGGCGCTACTGCCCGAGACGTAGGCGTTCTATCACGGACGCCCGCAAATCGAGGCCGGGCGTGGCAGTCAGTGCGGGTCCGATCTTGGGGAACCGGCGCGGGGGCGGAATCGTCGGCGGTCTTCGCTGCTGATCGCTGTTCCAGATAACGCGGCCCGGGCCGCCCGCCCGGATTGCCTCCGCGACCCGCTCCCTGACGCGGTCCGGTGAGGAACCGTGCCTTGCAGGTAGGTGGTGATGCCGCTGGCCTCGATTACGTGTTCCAGGTTGCCCGCGGTAGCGGCGATGTCCTGTTT
>WTGR01000237.1 GCA_011523485.1 Acidobacteriota bacterium | reverse complement strand
CGGGACCTTGTGCTCGTGGCAGAGCCGTACGACGCGCTGCACCTGCTCGGCCGAGGTGGGCAGCACGGCTACGCCCGGCTTGGAGCGCAGCTTGACGAGGCCGTCGGTCTCGTAGGTGAGCAGCTCGCCGTCGTCGCGCACGATGCCGTCCGGCCCGACGATGCGCTCGAGCCCCGTGATGACGTGGCTTTCCATGTCGTTCGATCCCTTCCGCGCGCCGGGTTCCGGCCCGCTGCAGCTCCTCGGGTCCGCCGGCGCCGGCCGGTGGGAGCGGCGCCTGCCGTCCGTTCGGCGCAACTCCCGTTACGGCCGCGAGTACTGGTCGATCACGCGCGAGATCGCGCGCTGGCAGACCCGGCAGAAACCGACCGGGTTGCGCGTGAACATGATGCAGTCGATCTCGGACCGGTAGAGCCCCGTCGGTTCGTACGAGGCGCCTTCGAACGCGCCGACCCTCCCGGCGTGCGGCATCGCGGCCAGCGCGGCCGTCTCCCGCTCCATCTGCTCGGTGAAGAGACGGTCCATCTCGCTCTCGGGGGCGCCGGCTTCGCGCAGGTCGCGGCGCACGCGCTGGGCCGCCGTGCTCCCCGCCTCGAAGGCCTCCTTGTCCCACGGCGTCGGCAACGGCGTGTCCGCGTCGACGAGGTCGCCCCACTTGAGATTGTCGGGGTCGTGCAACGCGGTGACGTTCGGCTCCCACGGCTCCGGGTGATAGGCGGCGCCGGTCTCGTAGGCCACGTCCGACGTGTAGTACTCGTCCGCCAGCCCGGCGAAGTGATGGCCGAACTCGTGGATGAAGACGTACTCCGCGAAACCGGTGTCGGCCGCCACAGTGGCCTGGAAGTTGAATATCCCGCCGCCGCCGTACTGCTCCTCGTTCACGAGGATCTCGATGAACTCGTACGGCGCGGCGGACGCGGCGTCCCGCAGCGCCCGATTGTCGTAAGTCAGCAGATAGCGTTCCGAGTCGAAGATGTTGTACTCGACCGAGAGCGGTGTGCGCCGGAATTGGCCGGCGCGCGGGCGGCTGACCCCCGACTCCGCCGACGGAAGATCGATCCCCCACACGTTGAAGTCGTTCTTCCGGCTCAGGAACGGCTCCTCCTCGAAGAGCGCGTCGGTCAGCCGGGTCGCGTCCGCGCGGAACTTGTCGAGCTCGTCCTCCGTGTATCCGTCACCCAGGATCAGCAGATCGACCTTCTCCTGCGGCGGTCCGCTCGTGAACAGCGGCCAGACTTCGCCGGCCGGCGCACGGTCGGTCGGATTGACGAAACGCGAGCCCGGATCCACGACGGTCGACCAGACCTCGTGAAAGCTTTTCTCGGCGTCGCGCACCTTCAGCACCACCTGCACCGGCCGCCGCGGCCAGGGGAACCGCAGCGACTCGTGGAACGTGCGATGGACCTCCCGCGATTCCGGCGTCGTTTCCCACTCGCCGTAGATCGAGGCGAAGCCGCGCGAGTAGATCACCCGGTTCGTCCGGCGGTCGATCACCTCGAACAGGTACTTGCCGAGATTGAGATCGTCGACCAGCCGGGTGCGGCTGCCCGCCCACGGCCCGTCCGAAACCACCCGGTCGAGCGCGAAGATCTCCGTGCCTCGCCCGCCCGAGTGGAAGTAGTCCACGCGCATCGTCCTGTCGATGAAGTGCGTGTCGAAGCCTGCGGCGCCGGACACCGCCTGGCCGACCGCTTCTCGGCGTCCGGGCGCACCGCTCCCGGATGCCAATCCGATAGCCGCCGCGCAGGCGGCCAGCGCGACCGCCGCCGACGCCTTGAACCATGGCCGCCGCCCTTGCTTGACCTGCATGCCGCACATTCTACCGCCGTTGACACGTACCCACCGCGGGTGTAGAACGGGTGTCGACACCGGCCGCAGCGGCCCGTTCGCCACCATACTCAGAGAGCACATGCGCGACCACCGGACGTCACGCGCGCTCTTCGTTCTCGTCTACCTGCTCTCCGGCGCGGCGGCTCTCATCTACGAGGTGGTCTGGGCCCGGCTGCTGACGCTCCACATGGGCAGCACGGTGACCGCCGTGGGCACGGTCCTCGCCGCCTTCATGGGCGGGATGGCCGGCGGCGCGATGCTCGCCGGACGCGTGGCCCCCGGGCTCGACCGACGACAGGCGCTGCGGAGCTATGCGGCGCTCGAGGCGGCGATAGCCGCGGGCGCGGTGCTCGTGCCGCTCGCCTTCGCCGCTTTTCGGCCTCTCCTGGCTCTCGCGTACGCGGACGGCGGCAGCGTGTGGTTCGGGCCGATCCGGGTTCTCACGAGCCTGACGGTACTCGCCGCTCCGGCGGCGGCGATGGGCGCCACGCTGCCGTTCGCGGTCCGTTGGTTCGTCGGTCCCACGGCGCACCCGGGCCGAGAAGCGGGGGCGCTCTATGCGGCCAACACGCTGGGTGCGGCGCTGGGAGCGGCAGGCGCCGGGTTCGTGCTTCTCCCGTGGCTCGGCCTGACCGGTGCGGCCCTCTTCGCGGTGACGCTGAACGCCGCCTCCGCGGCCGGGGCGCTGGGGCTGGCGGCGTTCGGGAGCGACGCGGCCATCCCTGCCGGAGCCGCCATGACCGCGCCCCGGCAACGCCGGAAGCCGCCTCACCGGACTCGCGGCCGGCGTGCAGCCGCCGCGGCCGCCAGCCGCGAGGGCGAAGCAGCAGACGGGCTCGCCGCGGTCGCGCCCGGCCGCGCCTGGCGCGTTCCCGCGGCGCTGGCGCTGTCCGGTTTCGTCGCCCTCACGTACGAGGTCGCCTGGACGCGCGTCCTCGCGCTCATCCTGGGTCCGACCACCTACGCGTTCAGCGCCATGCTCGCGACGTTCATCGGAGGGCTCGCCGCGGGCTCGGCAATCGGCGCGTGGCTGGCGCGGTGGCGGGGACAGCAGGTCTTCTTCCTCGGCTTGACGCTGATCCTCGGCGCCCTCGGCGGCTTCGGCGCACTGCGCTTCATCGGACCGGCGACGCTCGCCATGGCGCGCGCCGTCGATCAACCCGACGTCGCATTCGCGGCGGTGCTGGCGCTCCAGGTAACGTTGGCGGCAGGACTGCTGCTCCCGATGACCCTCGCGCTGGGAGCGGCCTTCCCGTTGGCGGTCGGCGCCACCGCGCAACGGCCCGACGCGCTGTCGAGCCAGGTCGCCATCGTCTACACGGCCAACACCTGCGGCGCGATCGCCGGCGCGCTGCTGGCGAGCTTCGCGCTCGTTCCCCTCCTCGGTCTCCAGCAGACGGTGCTCCTGGCCGGCGCCCTCTCCGTCGGCGGCGGGTGCCTGCTGCTGCTGGCCGCCCGGGTGACCGGCATCCCGCGGGTGGCCGCCGCCGGCGCCGCGCTGGCCGCGGTCGGCGTCGGGTGGACCGCGCCCGACTGGAATCCCAAGCTGATCTCGGGTGGCGCCTACAAGTACGCGCCCTTCGTTGAAGTGCCCGACCTGCAGACCGGCCTCGAGGAGGGCGACGTTCTCTTCTACGCGGAGGGCGCCGCGGGAACGGTATCGGTCCGGAGGTCCGCCGGCAGGGTGGCGCTGGCGATAGACGGCAAGGTCGACGCCTCGAACGGGGCCGACATGCTGACCCAGAGCCTGCTGGCGCACCTGCCGCTACTGTTGCATCCCGACCCGACCGACGTCGCCATCATCGGGTTGGGCAGCGGCGTCACGCTCGGCGCCGCGCTGCGGCATCCCATCGAGCAGGCGGACGTGCTCGAGATCTCTGCCGAGGTGGTCGAGGCATCGGCGTTCTTCCGGACCGAGAACCACGGGGCTCTCGATGACCCGCGGACCCGGCTGATTCTCGGGGACGGCCGCTCCCACATGCTGCTCTCGTCGCGAAGCTACGACGTCATCGTCTCCGAACCGTCGAATCCCTGGATGGCCGGCGTATCGACCCTGTTCACGAGGGAGTTCTTCCAGGCGGTCCGCGATCGCCTGCGTCCCGGGGGCATTCTGTGCCAATGGGCGCACACCTACGACATGAGCGATGCCGACCTGCGCTCCATCGTCGCCACCTTCCTGGCCGTTTTTCCGGATGGCGCGATGTGGCACGTAGGCCAGGGTGACCTGCTGTTGATCGGTAGTCTCGACCCGCTCGACCCCCGGCTGCAGGCCGTCGCCGAGAACTGGCAGCGGCCCGGCGTGGCGACGGACCTGGCCGCCGTCGGGATCCAGGATCCATTCAGCGTGCTGTCGCTCTACGTCGGCGGCGGGGACGTGCTGCAGCAGTACAGCGGAGGAGCGCGAATCCAGACCGACGACCGCAACGCCCTGGAGTTCTCGGCCCCGCGAAGCATCCTCGGCGGCAACCGCATCCCGCAGCCCGACCTGGACGAACTGCGCTCCCTCGCCGCTCGCCATCCGGGGCCGCCGGCGATCCGGACGGCGCTGGCATCCGCCACGGCCGACCAGTGGCTCGACCGCGGCCGGATGCAGTTGCGGGCGGCCGCTTACGACGTGGCGTACGAGGACCTGTCGAGGGCCGCCGCCATGAACCCGGCGAACCCCGCCATCCTGCAGGAGCTCGCCCGCGCGGCCGGCGGGAGTCAGCGGCAACAGGAGGCCATCGCCCTGCTCGATCGACTGTCCCCCACGATTCCCGCCGAACCGATGCTGCACATCGCACGCTCCCGCCTGCTCGCCTCCCTGGGCGCCATCGACGCCGCCGTCTCCGCGGCGGAGCGCGCTGTCACCGTGGACCCGGCAAGCATCCCCGCCCGCGAGCAGTTGGCGTCCCTCCTGACCGACGCCGGCGACGCCGCGCGTCTCGCACCGATCGTCGCCTCGATGGCGCGCGACGCCCCGCAACATGCGGACACCCGCTACTACGCCGCGGCTCTCCCCTTCCTGCGAGAGGACTTCGAGGCCGCCGTGCTGCTCGGAGAGCAGGCGATCGCCGCCGACCCGACGGACGCGAGAGCCCAGAATCTGCTTGGCGCCGCCCTGGCGAGCCTTGGGCGATTCGACGCCGCCCGCACCGCGTTTCAGGAGGCCGAGCGGGCAGCCCCGCAGGACGCCAGGACCCAGGTCAACCTCGGCCTGCTCGATCTCCGCTCGGGCAGCGCACAAGACGCCGTGCAGCATTTCGCCGCGGCCCTTGCTCTCGATCCCAACTCCCCCGGCGCCTTGACCGGTCTCGCCGACGCCCTCGAGCGCCAGGGCCAACTCGACCGCGCCCGGCGCCTCCGGGGCCGCGCCCCATAGCCGCACTCTCCCATCCGAAGGGGACCCGGCCGGCTACGAGTCTGCGCCGCAGAACGCGACCAAGCGAAGTGCTGTGGCGCAGAGTCATGGAGCGGGGGGGATGGCCCGAAACGCCGAGCCTGCGAGGCGTCTCGGGGCGCTACTGGTCCGTCACGCCCCAATCTGCGGACACCGACATGGGTTTACAGCGCGTACTCGTTGACGAATCCCAGCACCGCGCACCCGCACATTGAGGTGTGGCACAGCACTAGTCACTGACGGCCAGCTCTCCAGGCACGATCGGCCGCGTCCGCGGCAGCTTGCCGCGATACGCAAGCAACCCGACCAACCCCAGCAGCCCGGAGAACACCGCCAGCTTCAGCAGGTTCCCCGCCGCGTTCAGCGGCAGGACTCCCCACAGCAACCACAATACGGGCTGCGCAAGGCACACCGCCCAGAGCGAACCGTAGAAGAAACGCCGCTCGTGGCCCTCGCCCCGCGTCGACGCCTTGACCCGCGGCAGCCAACCCGCCGCTCCCAATGCCCAGACAACGCCCACGATTGGAAAGTAGCCGGCGTCGTAAATCGCGCGCATGCGCCACTCGCCACTTGCCACCGCCCATACCAGACCCGCAAGATTCAACAGCGCGAACGACAGAATCGCGCCCCACGCAAACGTATAGCACACCCTCCGATACGCCGGATTCGGCCGATCCTCCGTGAACCTGATGATGTACGGCCGCGGCTCCACGCCCGGCAATCTCCCCCGCAACCCCGCCGCCCCGGTTCCGACCAGAACCAGCCCCAACCAACCACCCATCCGCACATCGAACCCGTTCGCGAACAGCTCGAACGTCAGCGGCCCCGGAACCAGAAAGAACACCCAAATCCAAATGGGCCAGTGGGCAAGTCGGTACACCACCGTGTTCCGCGCGCGAATCTTCCGTTCGCTCGCCCACTCCACCGGAATCCCGCGACCGTCGGTACGCCCCTCGCCCCCCGTCATCTCCCGTTCCCGCCTGAAACGACCGACCAAAAAAGAGAACGCCCGGACTCGGAATCCGAGCCCGGGCGTCGTGTAACTCCCGGCAGCGACCTACTCTCCCACGAGGCTGCCCCCGCAGTACCATCGGCGGAAGAGGGCTTAACTGCCGTGTTCGGCATGGGAACGGGT
>WTGR01000493.1 GCA_011523485.1 Acidobacteriota bacterium | reverse complement strand
GCCCAGGTCCGTCAGATCGTCGGCAACGAGCGCGTTCGCGGTCGCGCCGTTCATCGTGTTGCGCCGCCAGAGCCCTTTCGGCATGCTGACCACGCCCGGCTTCACGTCCGGGTTCACGGTGACCGCGCAGTGCATCTCGCCCTCGTCGTTGAAGACCCGCGCCACGTCCCCGGTGGACAGGTCGCGCGCGTCGGCGTCGCGCGGGTGCATCTGCAGGCGTGCCTGCCGCGTACGCAGCTCGCCGAGCGTCGACGAGACGGTCTTGTCGGTGGCGGGGGAGATGAGGGCCAACGGGTAGCGGTCGGGGGCCGGCTCCGGGCGGAAGCGGTAGAGGCCGAGCGGGGCGGAACGCTCCAGAACGGCCGGCAGCAGGTCGATCCGGCCGTCCGGCGTCCGCGGGAAGACATCGACGAACTGCACCGGGGCGGCAGGCGCCCCGCCGCGCGTGATGCCGCGGCTCAGGAGCTCCTCGCCGGCGTTGTTCGGCAGCGCCCCGGCCACGTGCATCAGCGTGCCGGTGTCGCTCTGCACCAGCTCGCCGATCTCGATGCCGAGCCGCGCCGCCAGCTCCGCGAAGACCTCCACGTTGGGACGGGACTCGCCGGCGGGCTCGATCACCGGCTGCACGAGCTGCACCGCGCCGTGCCCGTAGCCGAGGGCCAGATCGTACTGCTCGAGAAACGTCGTCGCCGGCAGGATGACGTCGGCCCAGCGCGCGGTGTCCGTCATCACCTGGTCGAAGACCACCGTGAACAGGTCGTCCCGCTTCAGGCCGGCCAGCACCCGGTTCTGCGCCGGCATCGTGGCCAGCGGGTTGCAGTTGTAGACGAACAGCATCTTGACCGAAGGGTCGTCGTACTCCGTCAGCGCGCGGCCGAGCCGGTTCATGTTGACGAGGCGCGTGTCGGGCTCGCCGGTCTCGATCCAGGCCTCCTCGGACAACGGCATGGCCCGCGAGCTGCTCATCGAGTACCCGCCGCCGCGGACGCCGAACTTGCCGCCGACCGCGGGCAGGGCCAGCACCGCGAGGGCCGCGTTGCCGCCGTTGCGGTTGCGCTCCAGGCCCCATCCGCAGCGGATGACGGCGGGCGAGGTCTCCGCGTAGAGCTCCGCGACCTTCTCGAGCAGGTCGGGGTCCACCTCGGCGACGGCGGCGGCGCGGTCGAACGTCCATTCGGACGCACGCTGCCGGAGCTCGTCCGCATGGTGCGTCCACTTCGAGAGGAACTGCTCGTCCGCGAAGCCGTGCTCGAAGAGGAACCGGTGAATCGCCAGTGCGATGACCACGTCCGTCCCCGGCCGCGCCGCGAGGTGGATGTCCGCGCGCTTGGCGAGCGGCGTCCGGCGCGGATCGATGACCACGACGGTCGCCCCGTCGCGCGCCGCCTGCCGGACGTGGGGCACCAGGTGGAACCCGGAGGTGGAAGGGTTGGCTCCCCAGATGACGATGAGCCGTGCGTGGCGGTAGTCCTCGTAGGCCACGCCCGCCATGCGGCCGTAGAGGGCGCCGGTCACGGTGGTGGTCGGCGCGGCGCAGACGTTGCGCGCGAGCCGCGAGGTCCCGAAGGCGCGGAACAGGCGGGCGTCGTTCGTATCCTGCGACAACAGGCCGTTCGAGCCGCCGTAGGACAACGGCAGGATCGCTTCGGCGCCGAACTTGTCGCGGATCGCCCGCATGCGGCCGGCGACGGTCTCGAGGGCCTGATCCCAGGTGATCCGGTTGAAGCTCGCTTCGCCCTTCGCCCCGCGCCGGGAGCCCGGATGCAGCAGGCGTTCCTCGCCGTAGATGCGCCGGTCGAAGCGGCGGACCTTGCTGCAGATGAAGCCGTTGGTGCCGGCGTAACGCGGCGAGTGGTCGATCTTCGTGATCTGCCCGCGCTCGAGCGAGATGGCCAGGCTGCAACTGTCGGGACAGTCGAGGGGGCAGGCGGTCTCGACCGTGGATCGGCCCCAGGTCAGGTCTTCTTCGGCGGGCATTCGCCAGTGTACCATGGGGTCTCGCCGCCTCGGGCGCGTGTGATGTACCTCTTCCTCGACAAGATCACCCGACAGGACGAAGGCTCGTCCAGACCGATTCTCGACCGTGTCTCCCTGTATGCGCGGCCCGGTGAGATCGTGTCCGTGGTCGGGCCGGCGGGCGCCGGCAAGTCGGCCCTGCTGAGGTTCATCGGCAGGCGCTCGGACGGACGCGATGGCGTGTTCATGGGCTCGGACGATCAGCGTGAGCCGGGCCAGACGAGGCCGGGACTCGTCCGGGGGTGGCGCTTCGGCAGCCCCGGCGACGCCTCTCCGCCGCGGTGGCGCACCGAAAGATGGTGCGGCGTTGCTGTCCGCCGCTACGCGTTTCCGAACATGGCGCTCGACGGTTCCGAGCGGGAGCGGTCCGGCGGGTGGTCCGAGGACGCCGACAACGTGCACTTCACCGTCACGTCCGAAGACGGAACGGTGCGCAGGGTCGGCTGGGAGGGAGTTGCCCCGAACGACGAGAGCCTGCCTGATCTGTTGCTCGTGGACGACCTGAGCGGCGACCGGGCGTTCGGCGATGCCGGTGCCCGTCGCGCGTTCGTGCGCGGTCTGCGCAACCTGCGTTCGCAACCCGAGCACCGGACCGTGATATACGCGACGCGCGACGGCGACGACGCGCTGGCCGTGTCGGATCGCATCGCCGTGCTGGACCGCGGCCGAATCGTGCAGTTCGGGAGCCTTGGAGAAGTGCTCGACCGGCCCGCCAACGAGCTCGTGGCGCAATTGTTCGGCCGGCCGCCGATCAATCTGGTGCCGGCCATCCTCGAGAAGGACGGCCAGGCCCTCCTGCTCGGCAACCGGACCGTGTCTCTGGCCGGCCGCATCGCCGAGGAGTTCTGCCGTGACGTCACGGTCGGCATTCGTCCGCAGCATGCCCGGCTCCACCGCGAAGGCGCCGGCTGGCGCGGCCGCGTCGTTTCCGGCGAGCCGCACCAGGAGCAGTGGCTGGTGACCGTTGCGACCGAGGGGGTGCGCGTGCGGGCGCTGGTGGACGAGCCGTTCGAGGCGGACGAGCGGGTGATGGTCCGCATCCTGCCGAAGCACTTCATCGTCTTCGACGACCGCGGCGTTCGCCTGGAACAGTTGTAGGTGCGGTCTTCGGCAGGGAAAGCATAGAGTCTCGGTATGCCGGGAAGAGATACGTTCAAGTACCACCTGAAGGATGGCGGACGGGTCGTCCACAGAGGAATCACCAACGATCTGGCGCGGTGCGAAGCCGAGCATCAAGAGCGGTTCCCCGGGGCACGGATTGAGCAGATCGGCAGACGGACGACCAGGGAAGCAGCCCTGCAGTGGGAGCGGGAGGGCGGCAGGAGGTCGTACAGAAAGTGAACGGCTGATTCTGACGGCGTGGGTCGATAGGGGTGGAGGCACCAGGATTCCGGGGCGTGGCGGCGAAGCTGGCGGCGCTCGTCCGTCGCCCCGGCGCCCGGACGTGGATGGCGTTCGGCGTCATCGCCGCGGCGATCGTCGCCGCCCTCGCGCCGACACCTGCCGCATGGGTAGAGCAGACCTACTCCCGGCAGTGGTACGTCGCCGGCCAGCGCATTCTGACTCCGGTCTCCGGGCTCGTCGGTTTTTCCTTGCTCGACCTGCTGGCGATTACCGGGATGCTCGGCCTCGGCTTTCGGTGGTGGCGGGGATTGCGCCGGTCCGGTTCCGAGGGGCGTGGACGCGCCGTCGCCCTCGCGCGGCTGGCGCTGCACACCGCCGCTTTCGCGGCGGCGCTCTATCTCGTCTTTCTGGCGCTGTGGGGCTTGAACTACCGGCGCGTGCCGCTGACGGCAAAGGTCGACTACGACACTGCCCGGATATCTTCCGAAGCGCTCGTGTCGCTGGCGTCCGAGTCCGTCGACCGTCTCAACGCGCTGTACGAGCCGGCCACCGCCAAGCCGTGGCTCTCTTTCGGAGAGTTGCCCGAGCGTCTCGGACCGGCGTTCGACCTCGTACAGCGCCGTCTCGGCGCCGCGCGCCCGGCGGTGGCCGGTCGTCCCAAGGCGACGCTGCTGACCGCGTACTTTCGCCGTGCCGGCATCGACGGCATGATCAGCCCCTTCTCTCTGGAGGTGCTGGTCAACGTAACCGTGCTGCCGTTCGAGCGGCCGTTCCTCGTCGCGCACGAGTGGTCGCACCTGGCCGGGTATGCGAACGAGTCCGAGGCCAGCTTCGTGGGCGTGTTGATCTGTCTGGCGGGCGACGCCCAGAGCCGCTACAGCGCATGGCTGTACCTGTCGCAGCAACTCGTGCGTCACGTGTCGCAGGCCGAGCGCGAACGGGTCTGGGCGGGTCTCGACGGCGGGCCGCGTAGCGACCTGCGGGCGATCGCGGCGCGCCTCCGCGAAGCCGTGCCGGTGGTGCGGCGCAGCGCGGACCGAGTCTACGACCGGTACCTGCGCGCCAACCGGGTCGACGCCGGCATCGCCAGCTACGGTCTGGTGGTCGATCTGCTGCTCGGGACCGACGGGACGCCCACGTGGCGGGAGCTCGCCGGGCCAATCGAGGCGGAGAGCGGCCTGCAACCGCCTGCGCCGCGCCGGTGATATGATCGCCCCGCGATTCGGGGAGGACGATGTTCAAGCTGGTGACAACGGTCAGGGGCGGCGCGGTCAACCTGCCGGCGGCGTCCGCGAAGTACGCGTCGGCGGATGACGCCAAGGAAGCGGCGAAGCAGCTCATGCACGAGCATCAGCGGGTCGTCCGCGTCATGATCGTCGAGGAGCCCTCCTCCCGCTTCGTCGAGTGGTTCGACCGCTCGTAGCTCACCGCCGTTCGGGCCGGATGGTGAATCCCGCGCCGATCCGCAGCATCGGGATCGCGAAGCTTCTGCTGCCTCCTCCCTTGAACTCGGTGAAGAACCCGCCCTCGTGGACGATGCCGAACGCGTAGGTCCACGCGCCGGTCACGCCCGTCGCCTCCCCGTCCGCGACTCGCCGCCAGCGTCGCGTTGAGGTCGGTCCGCTCGCGAATCTCGCCACGTACACCCCGGGCCCGAAGCCCTGCGACAACCGCCATCCCGAGTTGCCCAGCTCGATGCGGTACTGGAGCTCGGCGCCGATGGCCGCCACCCGCAGGCCGCTGCCGAATCCTCCGTCGATGGCCGGACGCAGGACGATCTGGTCGGATCCCAGGGGCAGCTCGACGTGGGTGCCGACGTAGACCTGCTCCGGGTTGATCGTCATTCCGCCCTGAAAGCCGACGCCCTGGGCGAACGCCGCGGACGAAACGAGGGTCGTGCACGTGGCGGCGAGAAGCCGCTTCCACCCAACTGCGCAGATTGATCGCATCTGCAAAGACTACAATCCGGGTCAACGGCGCCCACGGGGCGCCCGCGAGCACCGCGATGAAGCGACACCCCGGTCTGGTCCCGCTCTCCCGCGACCACCACCACGGCCTGGTGTTGGCCCGGCGGTTGATCCTGGGGCGTTCCACCAACCCGCGGGCGGACTGGCCGGCGGATCGGGCGCAGCAGGCGGCCCGCCTCATCGACTTCTTCGAGACCGATCTGCGGCGGCACTTCGAGATCGAGGAAGCGCACGTCTTTCCGGCCGCGGCGCGGGACCTTCGTGACGGCCCCAGCCGCACGCGGGCCCTGATCGCCGAGCACGAGGTCATGCGCGGCATGGTCCGCGACCTCCTGGCCGATCCGACCTCCCGCCTCGCAGAGCGGCTGATCGCTTTCGGCGAGCTGCTCGAGACGCACATCCACGCGGAAGAGCGGATCCTGTTCGAGCAGATGCAGACCGCGTGCGAACCGGAAGTGCTGGAAGCACTCGGCGCGCGGATCGCGGACGCCGCCGCGGACACGCCGGGGTGCCGCCTCTGAGGAGTTGTGGCGCGCCCGGCTGGATTCGAACCAGCGACCCTCGGTTTGAGAAGACCGGTTGCCAGCAAAGTAACGTTCGGCAACATCACAGGCCCGTTCCGAGACGATCAACGCGCGGCATCGTCGAAAATCTTGGGCCAGAGCAGTTCGGCTGCCTCCAGCGCTTGCCCAGTCCCTCGGTACCTCAGCCCGGTTGGGTGATGCCGTCCGGACATTGGTGCGATTCTGTCAGTGACAGTGATATATTTGGACGTTATATGTCATATGTCCCGCGATTTTTCGACCAACCTGCCGGCAGCTACTTCCTGTTCGGGCCGCGCGGCACCGGCAAGTCCACCTGGCTGCGGGCCCGGTATCCGGATGCAGCGTGGATCGATCTCCTCGATGCGGAAGCCGAGCGCCACTACTACACGAGACCCGAGCGGCTGAAGGAGTTCGTCGCGGCCCACGCCGGCCGGGGCACGATCGTCATCGACGAGATCCAGCGCGTCCCCCAACTTCTTCC
>WTGR01000611.1 GCA_011523485.1 Acidobacteriota bacterium | reverse complement strand
CATCTGGCCGCTGTTCGGCACGACGAACCAGTTGCTGGCGGGACTGACGCTGCTCGTCATCAGCGTCATGCTGGTCAAGCTCGGCAGACCGGCGCGCTACACGCTGATTCCGATGGTCTTCGTCACGACCATGGCGCTGCTCGCCGCGCTCTACCAGCTCAGCAGCCTCTACACCGAGGGCCGATACGTGCTGGTCGCCATCGACATCGTGATCATCATCACCGCGATCTTCGTCATGCTCGAGGCGGCGTCCGCGCTGATGCGCGAGCGGCGCGCGGCCACGGCGGGGGTGGGCTGATCCTTGACTCGTGCCCGGGCGCGACGGCCCGTCGCGCCCGGGTCATCCGTCCGTCTTCAGGTCGCCCCGCATCCGAACCGCCGACATGGCCCAACGCGCGGCGGTGACTCGCTCTGGTCCAGGCCATCCAGGCCGGCGTCCTGGTTGCCCGCCAGTCACGGGCGGCGCACCGAATCGCTCCAGGATGGACGCCGTGCACGGACGGTTCGGCGCACCACTGCCTGCGTAGCACGGCCAGCGGCTCCAGGATGGACGCCGGCAGGCCGAGCAGATCGACGAGGACCGCGCTGTCGAGCGCCTGACGGGTCGTGTCCCGCCACGCCTCGTTCGCTGGCAACAGCGACCGATTCCGGACCTCCTCGAAGATCTCGCGGGCGCGGCTGAACTGCACCTCGGTCAACGTGCGCCGATCGAGCACGCCGAGACGTGGTAGGCGGCTCAACGTCAGGCACGCGCGTCCGGCTTGCTGCCAACTCGTCTTTGACTCGGGTTAGGATACGCGCAACAGACGGATCCCGCTGGTCGGGAATGGGGATCCGACTTGCCTCCACTTTGAAGGAGGGTTGCCATGCGAGGCATCGCGCTCGGGTTCGCACTCTGCAGCCTGTGGTCCGCATCGTCTGCACTGGCCCAGGAGGAGTCAGTGTGGGGGGTTCAGGCGTCGCTCACACCGGAATGGCGATCCATAGACTTCGTCCGGGAGCTCCTCGGGGCCGAGAGGCTCGACCTGTCCGGATCGGACTTCATGATCGGATTCGCGAGGGGACGCATGCGGTCGGGGCATTGGGGAGTGTCGTTCCTGGGACAGGAGTGGCGCGACGCATGGGTGTGTGGGAACACCGGATGCTATGGGGCGGCCGGCTCGCTGCAGTTGCGCGGGCTCGCCGCGAACTGGTTCGTGCCCGTCGGGTCCCGGTTCGCGGGAGATCGCCTGCAGGTCGGAATGTACGTCGATGCCGGTGCGGGTTGGTTCCACGGTGACGTGCGCTTGGACGAGATCCACCAGGGAGGACCGTTGCTCGACGACTACAGCGTGGGCGATGTGGTGCCCATCCACGACGTGCTGGATGGCTGGGAAAGCGCGCTACCGCTCTTCCGTGCGGAGGTGGCGGTCGCGGTGATCGTGGCGCCCGGTCTGAAGGTGATCGGAAGCGGCGGTTGGGGCTTCCCGTTCAGGCGCCGCATCGGGATCAGCGTTGCCTACTTTCCCATGGCAGGCTCCAACTGACCACCTTGACGAAGGCTAGCCGCATTCCTGCCATGAACAGCAATTCCGCGCTCACCGCATCGACCCGCCCTCGCCCGAGAGTGACCTGGCCGGACTCGACGCCGCGCCCGCACCGCCGCGGTCGGCAGCAGGTGGCGAGCACGGTCGCCAGTTTCGAGAGCCCGAACGACCGCGCATGCCCTCGCCTGCGTTCGCCCAGCCGTGTGCCGGTACCCAGCGAGCACCCGGGCCCCGTCCGCTCGCCAGCCGGAGCTGGGCCGCCCGGCCAGCTTCGCCCGGAAGCACGCTGCGGCGACCGCCATCAATGCGCACGACGCCGCGCGGACGGCTTCGTGCAACCCGGCGAGGTAGGCGGCCAGCGGCAGCCTTTTCGGGAAAGGAATTCCTGACATTCCGTCGAGCACCAGTGGACCTGTCGCTTTCAACCCGTAGCTGCAAGGAGGTCGTCCAGATGATTTTCAGAGCGTTGTGCAAGTCCCTGTTGATGGGGTTACTTTGCGCGGTCGCAGCGGGTTGCGGTGATGATGGCGGTGACAGATCGTCGCCGACAGCGCCCACGACGACGCCAACCGCGCCAGTGACGACGTCATTCGCTCCGGCGGATCAGGCAGCATTCGAGTCGTTCGTCGTCGGGAAGAACATGAGCGCTGAATTCCTGACCGGACCGGACGCATTTGGTCCATTCCCGGACGAGCGCACCTACGAGTTTCGTGAGAGTGGCGTAACCGGCGTCGACAACACCACTACCGTCTATTCGTATGAATACATGAATCAGGGTACGAATACCGGCTCGTTTACGATAAACTTGGGCAATGATCCCGGCCAGGATCCTTTCTTGTTGGCCTTCGAACTGTCGTTCACTTCCGAGGCCGCCGGAACATTCGAGGCAACCTTTACGAACGGGGACACGGGCGAAACCTCGTCGTTGACGGGCAACTTCGAGTTTGTCGATGCATAGGACAGTGATCGATATAGAGTTGCCGACTTCGGCAGGGCGCGGCCGGCGCGGCCCCCTTTTTCCGCTGACGGGCACGCTGCGGACGCGGCAAGGTAATTTCCGTGGGCATCCATAGTCAGTCCCGGCAACTTTCCGGGGTGGGCGCGCGGTCAACGCCGCCGCCAAGCCGCACGGTGACGAGCATCCCGTCGCCGTCAGTCGCACTCGGCGACCTCGGGTCCAGTGCAGGGCACTGACTTCGCTGGGACGCATCGCCGCTATGAACAGCAATCCTTGAAGACAGTCGTAGCCGGAAACTATGGAGCCGTCTCCGTGACGTCCGCCGCCCTCGACTCCGGGCCACCGCCGGGCGGCGACCCGGAGTCGTTGACGAAGTCGACAGGCTCTATAGGCGCCTTGTGACGCGCCTCGGCCTGGGCGACCTCTGCGTCTGCACGGAGACGGAAGGTAGACGCGACCTCCGGTCGGGTGGCTCGCGAGGCCGTGGGCTGGTGCGTGGCGTTCGGACCGAGAGCCACGCACGTTGCCCGCACGCCCGTAGTTCTTGGCGGAGGAGGACATCGACGAGGCCATGCTCGTACCGCATTCCGTACGCACTCGGCGCGCGAAATGCCCCAGACTATCCTGGACATTTTGTTGCACCTGACCAATCACGATCAGGGACGTGACCTGATGAAGGAGTGTGCCTGGAAGGTCGCGCCCGACGGCAGCTTCGAAGTCCTGCAGCGCGACAATCCGAAGCAGCCGCTGCTGGTCACGCCATCGCCTGATCTGACCTCATTGAGGACATGGGTCATGGAACGTCTCCGGCAACAGCCTCTATCAATGGAGAATCTGCGGAACGCTCTCAGGTCGGAACTTTGGCTGCCGACTCACTTGAATCATGTCGTCAGGAAACTGCTCGAAACGCGGGAAATCGAAGAGGATGACGCGGGCAATCTGTCGCCCGCTGCTCAACGATTGCTGTGGTGACCTGTGCCGGCGGGCGGCGTTGGCCAAATCTTCCGGACTCGAGGTACGCGGACGCCTTGTTGGCCTTCGAGACCTGTGACGTCAGGCGCTGCCGCTGCGTCCGGCGGGGGGCGGATGCTCTGTCGTCTCGGAGCTTCTGGGCACCCGTGAAATTTCCCGTTGATGACTCCGAATCGCTGACCGCCACGATGTCGGGGCCGTCGTGAACCTCGTCGCAAGCTACAATCGCAACCATGGTCTGGAACGTCAACGGAGACTCGTCGACCAACAGCGTCGATCTCTTGCGCCAAGGGGTTCGGGAACGGCTCGCGCAGGCCCGTACCCTACTGGGCGAGTTCTACACGGCGCCCTACCGGGGCGCGGTGGCGCGCGCGCGCCGCGACGAGGACGACCTGTTCATGCTGTTCGTCTTCGCGGAGCTGATGGGCGTGCCGAACCCGGCCGCCTACTACACGCTGGAGCTCCAGCCGCTCCTGCTCGAGCGCTTCCACGAGTGGCACACCCGGATGGGCCTGGAGCACTCGCCCCTTGACCACTTCCGCTGCTGCTGACGGCCTGCTCGGGCGCGGCATCGTCTTCGTCGGCGGCAAGGGGGGCGTCGGCAAGACCACGACCGCGGCCGCGCTGGCGCTCGCCGCGGCGGAACGCGGCCGGACGTGCCTGGTCGTGTCCACCGACCCCGCGCACTCGCTGGGCGATATCTTCGGACGCGCGATCGGCGACGCGGAGACCGCGCTGGCGCCCAACCTGACGGGGCTGGAGATCGACCCCGACCGGGCCGCCACGGCACACATCGCGACGGTCAAGGACCGGATGAAGACGCTCGTCCATCCGCGGCTGTACGACGAGATCGACCGGCAACTCGACCTGGCCGCCTGCACGCCGGGCGCCACGGAAGCCGCGCTGATCGAACGGGTTGCCGAGCTAATGGCGCAGGCGGGATCGCGCTTCGACCTGGTGATCTTCGACACCGCGCCGAGCGGGCATACGGTGCGGCTGCTGTCGCTGCCGGAGGTAATGAGCGCCTGGATGGACGGCCTGCTCCGCCACCGCGAGCGCTCGTCGCGGCTCGGCGCCATGCTCGGGCATCTCGAAGGCAAGCCGGGCCGGGGCGACGATCTCTCGCTGATCGACGCCCACGCGGATCACGGGCGAGACAGTCGCGAGGCCCGCATCAACGACATCCTGCAGGCGCGCCGCCGCAAGTTCATCGTCGCGCGCGAACGTCTGCTCGACGCGGCCGGCACCGCGTTCCTGCTGGTGGTCAACCCGGACCGCCTGTCGATCCTGGAGAGCCGGCGCGTCGTCGACACGCTGGCCAGATTCGACCTCCCCGTGTCGTCGGTCGTCGTCAACCGCGTCCTGCCGGACACGGCGGACGCCGTCGGTGCGTTCGTCGACGCCCGCCGGGCGCAGGAACGCGCTTATCTGCGAGAGATCGAGGAGGTCTTCCCGGCGCTGCCACGCACCATCGTCCCGCTCCGGCCGGACGACGTGCAGGGGTTCGACGCCCTGCGCGCCATCGGCGCCCAACTGCTCGCCCACTGACCATGTCACCACTGCTCGCCGCCCTGATCTGCATCGCGGCCTACGTGGTCGCCTACCGCGTGTATGCGCGCTTCCTCGCCGAGCGGGTGTTCATGATCGACCCGGCCCGGTCGACCCCGGCGGTCCGGTACCGCGACGAGATCGACTACGTGCCGGCCAACCGCTACGTGCTGTTCGGCCACCAGTACGCCTCGATCACGGGCCTGTCGCCGATGCTCGGCCCCGCGATCGCCGTCATCTGGGGCTGGCTGCCGGCGATGCTGTGGGTCGTCATCGGCGCCATCTTCATCGGCGCGGTGCACGACTTCGGGGCGCTGGTCGTGTCCATCCGCGCCCGCGGGATGTCGCTCGGGAAGGTGACCGAGAACCTCGTCGGGCCACGCGGCAAGACGCTCTTCCACCTGGTCATCTTCTTCCTCATCGCGCTGGCGATGGGCGTGTTCGTCCACGTCATCGCGGTGCTGTTCTCGCCCGGCTTCTATCCGCAGGCGGTGCTGCCGAGCGGCGCCCTGGTCTTCGTGGCCGCGGCCATGGGCGTGGCCGTCCACCGCGGCGGGTGGAGCATCCGCAGCCTGACCATCGCCGGACTCGCCATCGCGCTGGGGCTGGCGTTCGTCGGCATCCGGCACCCGGTCGTCGGCCCGTCGCTGGCGCAGTGGAAATGGCTGCTGCTGGCCTACGCCTTCGGGGCGAGCGTCCTGCCCGTGTGGCTGCTGCTGCAGCCGCGCGACTACATCAACAGCCTGCTGCTCTATGTCGGCGTGGGTGCCATGTACGTCGGGTTCGTCGCGACGAACCCGTCGTTCGCCGCCCCGGCGGTGGACCTGGCGCCGGCGGGAGCGCCGCCGATCGTCCCCTTCGTCTTCGTGGTGATCGCCTGCGGTGCGGCGAGCGGCTTCCACGCGCTGATGTCGTCCGGCTCCACCGCCAAGCAGCTCGCCAGCGAGGGAGACGCCCGCTTCGTCGGCTACGGCGCGATGATCGGCGAGTCGATGCTCGGGCTGATGGCGGTCCTCGCCTGCACCGCGGGGTTCGTCTCGCGAGAAGCGTGGCTGGAGCGCTACGTGAGCTGGCAGGCGGCGGACAGCCTCGGCAACAACATCGCCGCGTTCATCAGCGGCACCACGCGTTTCCTGCAGACGCTCGGCATACCCGAGGCCATCGGCGGCACGCTGGTCGCCGTCATCGTCGTCTCGTTCGCCCTCACGTCGCTCGACTCGGCCACGCGGCTGCTGCGCTACAACGTCTCCGAGATCGGCGATACGCTGCGCGTCGACGCGCTCTCCAACCGCTACGTGGCGTCGGGCATCGCGGTCGTCGCCATCTGGGCCTTCGCCTTCATCCAGGTGGACG
>WTGR01000256.1 GCA_011523485.1 Acidobacteriota bacterium | reverse complement strand
CGAACGCGTAGAGCAGCTTCGCCCCGTGCTTGATGATGCCGCCGTACTCCTGCACGGTCCCCGGCAGGAAACCCGGCACGTCCTCGAACGTCACCAGCGGCAGGTTGAACGCATCGCAGAAGCGGACGAACCGGGCCCCCTTGATCGACGCGTCGATGTCGAGCGCCCCCGCGAGGTGCGCCGGCTGGTTCGCCACCACGCCCACCGGCTGTCCGCCGAACCGTGCGAAGCCGACCACGATGTTGGGCGCGAAGTGCCGGTGGACCTCCAGGAACTCGCCGTCGTCGCCCACCGCGCGAATCAGGTCCAGCATGTCGTAGGGCTGGTTCGGGGACTCGGGCACGAGGGTGTCGAGGGCCGGGTCCTCGCGGTCGGCCGGGTCGGCCGTCTCGACGCGCGGCGGATCGTCGAGGTTGTTGGACGGCAGGTAGCCGAGCAGCGTGCGCAGCAGCGCCAGGCAGTCCTTGTCGGTCGGGACCGCGAAGTGGGCGGCGCCGCTCTTCGCGTTGTGGGTCATCGCCCCGCCGAGCTCGTCCTTGGTCACCTCCTCGTGGGTGACGGTGCGAATCACGTCCGGCCCGGTGACGAACATGTAGCTGGTCCCCTCGACCATCACCGTGAAGTCGGTGATGGCCGGGGAATAGACCGCTCCCCCGGCGCACGGTCCCATGATCGCCGAGAGCTGCGGGATGACGCCGGAGGCGAGCGTGTTGCGCAGGAAGATGTCGGCGTAGCCGGCCAGCGAGGCGACCCCCTCCTGGATCCGGGCGCCGCCCGAGTCGTTGAGGCCGACCACCGGCGCGCCGTTCTTCATCGCCAGATCCATGATCTTGACGATCTTCGCGGCGTTGGTTTCCGACAGCGACCCGCCGAACACCGTGAAGTCCTGCGCGAACGCGTAGACGAGGCGCCCCTCGACGGCGCCGTGGCCGGCCACCACGCCGTCGCCCGGCACGAGCTGCGTCTCCATGCCGAAGTCGCGGCAGCGGTGGGTGACCAGCTTGTCGATCTCGCGGAACGTGCCGGGATCGAAGAACAGGTCCATCCGCTCGCGGGCGGTCAGCTTGCCCGCGTCGTGCTGCCGCCGTTGCCGGGCCTCGCCGCCGCCCGCTTCCGCACGACGCTCGTAGTCCGCCAGCGATTCCAGTCTGTCCATGCCGTGAGTCCGTCGGTTCGAGGAGCGCAGCGCCGGCCCCGCTAGGCCCTGACGGCCTGCGCCTTGTCCCAGTCGGCCAGGAACTTCGCCAGGCCGATGTCGGTGAGCGGGTGATTGAACAGCATGTCGATGACCTTCGGGGGGCAGGTGCAGACGTCCGCGCCCATGCGGGCCGCCTCGACCACGTGCGCCGGACCGCGCACGCTCGCCACGAGGACCTCGGTCTCGAACTCGTAGTTCTCGTAGATCTCGACGATGCGGGCGACCAGGTCCATGCCGTCGGTCGCGATGTCTTCCACCCGGCCGACGAACGGGCTGACGAACGCCGCGCCGACCTTGGCCGCCAGCAGCGCCTGCGCGGGCGAGAAGACCAGCGTCACGTTGACGCGAATCCCCTCGCCGGAGAGCGCCGCGCACGCCTGGACGCCGGCCTTGCCGAACGGCACCTTCACCACGATGTGCTCGTCGATGGCCGCGAGCCGGCGTCCCTCGTCGATCATCGCCTCCGCGTCGGTCGCCACCACCTCGGCGCTCACCGGTCCGCCGACGGCCCGGCATATGCGCGCGAGGGTCGCGTGCGGATCCCCCGGTTCTTTCGCCAGCAGCGACGGGTTGGTGGTGACGCCGTCGACGATGCGCAACGGCACCAGGGCCTCGACGGTCTCGGGATTCGCGCTGTCCACGAAGATCTTCACGAGCGTTCTCCTATACTGCGGATCGGCGCTGCGCTTCAGCCGGCCACCACGTCGTTGACGAGCTCGCCGATGCCCTCCACGGTGATCGCCACCCGATCCCCCGGCGCGAGGGGCCCGACCCCGGGCGGGGTCCCCGTCGCGATGACGTCGCCCGGCAGCAGCGTCATCACGTGGCTCACGAACTCCACCACGCGCTCCGGCGGGAAGATCATCTCCCGCGTGCTCGACGCCTGCCGCGTGTCGCCGTTGACCGTCGAGCCGACGGCCAGCCCCGTCCAGTCCAGCCCGACGGCAATGGCCGGGCCCACCGGCGCGAACGTGTCGAAGCCCTTCGCCCGGGTGTACTGCACGTCCCGCTTCTGCAGGTCCCGATCCGTCACGTCGTTGACGCACGTCAGCCCGAGCACGTAGTCGCGCGCCTCGGCGGCCCGCACGTTGCGCGCCGTACGCCCGATGACGATGCCGACCTCCGCCTCGTAGTCCACCCGGCCCGCGTCCGGTGGGATCACGATCGACGCTCCCGGCCCGATCACGGCGGACGGCGGCTTCAGAAAGATGAGCGGCTCTTCCGGCAACGCCTTGCCCATCTCCTTCGCGTGGTCACGGTAGTTGAGGCCGACCGCGACGATCTTCGACGGCGTCACCGGCGGCAGCACCCGCAGGCCGTCGGGTTCGAAGGCATCGCCGGGCCGATGCTCGCCGAACAGGTCGCCCTCGAGCCGGCGCCAGACGCCGTCGCGCTCGATCACGAGCTGCGCCCGCCCGTCGATCTCGATGCGATATACGCGTGTCATGAATCACCTTGCGGCCGCCAGCCGGCGCAGCCTCTAGCGGGCGACCTCCGTCACCGGCTCCGACGGCGGGCTCGCGTTCGGCGGCACCGCGGTATCGAGCGCCAGCACCTGGTAGACGTAGCGCCGGCCCGCCGTGACGTCGGTATCCTGGAACGCCGTCTCGACGAGCGGCTCGACCGTGAGCGGTTGGAGTGTCGCATCTGGCGGCGTTCCGCGCAAGATCACGTAGCCGGCGAGGTCGCCCTCGCCGTTGTCGTCCCAGACGAGGCTGATGCCGTTCGTGTCGACCACCGCGATGAGGCCGGTGGGGGCCGCGGGCGGAAACGTGTCGGTCAGAACGACGCAGGTCGCCGGCGATGCGTCGCCGAGCACTTGCAGTCCGTCCTCCGGCGACTCGTTCTGCAGGCGCCGCGAGGCGACGTAGTCGAGGACGCGCACCGCGTAGCAGCGGGTCTCCGGGAAAGTCGGACCACCGTCGGCATAGGACGCTTCGGAATCGGGATCGGCGAGCCGTTGCGGGCGCTCGACATCGGGATCCCCGGATGCCGCCACGTCGTACACCACGTATGCCGACGGTTCCGGCCCCTCGACGACCGGGGTCGACTCGAGCATCGGCGACTCGACCTCCTCCGCCTGTACCGGCAACCGGAACGTGGGAGGCTCTTCCCAGACGATCTCGATCTGCCCGGCGTCGTACGACACCGCTGCCGGCCCCGGGGGCAGCGGCGGCGTGACGAGCGGCACGTCGACCAGATCGGACGGTTCGCCCGGCCGGTTCCTCGACGACACCGCGAACGCGACGTAGGAGCGAATCGGAGGCTCCGGCGCCGGCGGAGAAACCAGCGGCATCGGCGGGACCTTCTCCGTCTCGTCGTCCTCGTCGTCCTCGTCGTCCTCGTCCGGATCGCCCACGGTCACCGGTACGAGCGTCTCGGGCGTCAAGCGCTCGACCACCGTCACCGCCTCTCCCTGGACCACCTCGAAGAACGCCACCGGACCGGTAGCCGCGTCGCGGTTCTGGACATCGTCGAGCACGTCGGCGAGCTCGAGATCGGGTGCGGGTGCGGGTGAAGCGTCCGTCGGCTCGGCGGAAGGCGCATCGTCCGGTGGACGCACCGGCAGAACGGCGATCAGCGTCGCGGCATCGAGCCAGTCTTCCGAGAACTCCTCGCGCAGCCCCAGCGCCGTCGGCTGCGTGGTCAGCGCGTAGACCTCGATCCACTCGATGTCGCCCGGTGTCGTGCCGTCGGTGTCGCTGTCCGGCGCATCGAACTCCAGGTAGACGCGGTCGCCCAGGCGGGTCGCCTCGGGGGCGGCAATCGTATCCGGCAGGACGATCAGCGGCGGCTGCGGCGCGCCGCGAGCGCCGCAGGCCGCGAGCAGGGCCGCGAGCGCCGGTACCGCGGCAAGCTGGATTGCAGTCCGGAAGCGGGTCACAGAATGTAGCGG
The DNA here is from genome assembly GCA_011523485.1 of Acidobacteriota bacterium. The sequence continues at coordinate 2,264 of WTGR01000256.1, read as the reverse complement.
GAGAGATCCTCGTCCTCGACGATCTCCGACAGCATGCGATCGACGTACTCTGCGTCGATGACGACGCGCGTCTCCCCCAGATCGGGCGCGTCGAACGAGATCTCGTCGAGCAGCTTCTCCATGACGGTATGCAGGCGGCGCGCCCCGATGTTCTCGCTCCGGTCGTTGACGAGACTGGCGATCTCCGCGATCCGCCGCACCGCCCCTTCGTCGAAATGCAGGTCGATGCCTTCCGTGCCGAGCAACGCCCGGTACTGCGTCACGAGGGCGCCCTGCGGCTCGGTCAGGATGCGCACAAAGTCGTCCGTCCCCAGCGCCTCGAGCTCGACGCGAATGGGGAACCGGCCCTGGAGCTCCGGGATCAGGTCGGACGGCTTGGCCACGTGGAACGCGCCGGCCGCGATGAACAGGATGTGGTCGGTTCTCGCCATCCCGTGCTTCGTGTTGACGGTCGTCCCCTCCACGATCGGCAGGATGTCGCGCTGCACGCCCTCGCGGCTCACGTCCGGGCCGCCCTGCCTCCCGTCGCTGCCGGCGATCTTGTCGATCTCGTCGACGAAGATGATCCCCGCCTGCTCCACGCGCTCTATCGCCGCGCGGCCGACGCTCTCCATGTCGACGAGCTTCTGCTCCTCCTCGCGGGCGAGGTGCTCGGCCGCTTCCGGCACCTTCATCCGGCGCTTCCGGCTGCGCCCCTGAAACAGGCCCGGCAGCATGTCCTTCATCTTGACGTCGATCTCCTCGATCGACGATCCGGCGATGACCTCGAAGGACGGAAACGACGACTCGCGGACGTCCAGCTCCACCACGCGCGCGTCGAGGCCCCCCGCGCGGAGCTGGTCCCGCAGCTTCTCGCGGGTGCGGCCCGCCGCCTCCCGCAACGCCCGGGGATCGACCGCCGAGTCCGGGCCGGCCGGAGAAGCCGGTACGGCGGGCGCGGGCCGCATCGGCGGGACCAGCAGATCGAGCAGGCGCTCCTCGGCGTTGGCCCGCGCCTTGTCCCGCACCTCGACGATCCGCTCGTCGCGCACCATCGTGACGGCCAGCTCCACCAGGTCGCGGACCATCGACTCCACGTCGCGTCCCACGTAGCCCACCTCGGTGAACTTCGACGCCTCCACCTTGATGAACGGCGACTGGGCGAGCCGCGCGAGCCGGCGGGCGACCTCGGTCTTGCCGACGCCGGTCGGCCCGATCATGAGGATGTTCTTGGGCGCGACCTCTTCGGCCAGCTCGGGGGGCAGCTTCTGCCGCCGCATCCGGTTGCGAAGCGCGATCGCCACCGCGCGCTTGGCCTGGTGCTGTCCGACGACGTGCCGGTCGAGCTCGGCCACGATCTCGCGCGGCGTGAGGGTTCCGACCGAGGAAGCGGCTGTCTCGGGCAGGTAGATGGGCACGACTAGAGTTCCTCGATGGTGACATTGGCATTCGAATAAATGCAAATGTCGGCGGCGATGCGCATCGCCTCGTCGGCAATCGTGCGCGGGTCGAGCTCGGTGCGCCGCGCCAGCGCCTTGGCGGCGGCCATGGCGTAGGGACCGCCGGAGCCGATCGCCACGATCCCGTCGTCCGGCTCGATGAGATCGCCGGTGCCCGAGAGCAGAAACGTCGCCTTGACGTCGGCCACGACGAGCATCGCGTCGAGGCGCCGCAGGGCCCGGTCGGTGCGCCAGTCCTTGGCCAGCTCCACCACCGCGCGCTCCAGGTTGCCGCGGTGCTGCTCCAGCTTGGCGTCGAAGCGCGAGAAGAGCGCGAAGGAATCGGCGGCCGAGCCGGCGAACCCGGCCAGCACGCGGTCGTGGTAGAGCCGCCGGATCTTGCGCGCGGTCTGCTTGACCACGGTCGTGCCGAGCGTGACCTGGCCGTCGCTCGCCATCACGGCCTTGTCCTCCCGGCGGACGGCCAGGACCGTCGTGCTTCGGAATCCCGCAGGCGGCGCCGTCATCCGCCATCCTCCCCGGCTGCCGCGCGGCGGCGGAACAGCAGATACAGCGGCAGGCCTGCCGCGATGAGCAGCACGCCGGCGCCCGCCGCGGCCGGCTCGCGCCAGATCTCGTTCACGACCATGGCGGCGCAGGCGGCGACGAAAATGCCGGGCGCCAGCGGATAGCCCCAGGCCCGGAACGGACGGGGGGCCGCCGGCTCGCGGCGCCGGAGGACGAACAGCGCGGCGACGGCGGCGCCGGCGAACGTGACCACGGCGAACCCGGTGTAGAGCAGCAACTGCTCGAAGGTGCCGGCCAGCACGAGCACGCCGCTCCAGA
>WTGR01000350.1 GCA_011523485.1 Acidobacteriota bacterium | reverse complement strand
CCATGCCGCGTCCGAACGGCTATCAGTCGCTGCACACGGCGGTCATCAGCGATCTCGGGCTGCCGTTCGAGGTGCAGATCCGTTCCGAGGACATGCACCGGATCGCCGAGCACGGCATCGCCGCGCACTGGAAGTACAAGGAGGGTCGAATCGGCGCCGAACCGGACGAGAAGTACTTCCTCTGGCTGCGGCAACTCCTGGAGTGGCAGCAGGAGGTGCCGGACCCGAGCGAGTTCATTCACAGCCTCAAGCTCGATCTCTATCCGGAGGAGGTGTACACCTTCACGCCGAAGGGCGAGGTCAAGGCGCTGCCCCGCGGAGCGACCCCCATCGATTTCGCCTACGCGATTCACACCGACGTCGGTCATACGTGCGTCGGCGCGCGCGTCAACGGACGGATGGTTCCGTTGCGGACGCCGCTGCAGAGCGGAGACATCGTCGAGGTGGTCACCCGGACCGGCAACAGGCCGAACCGCGACTGGCTGAACATCGTGGCCACCACGCGTGCGCGCAACAAGATCAAGCACTTCATCCACGTCGAGGAGAAGCTGCGGGCCGTGGAGCTGGGACGCAAGCTGATCGAGAAGGAGGTCCGCCGATTCGATCTCAAGCCCAGGACCGTGCTGGATCCGGACGCGGTCGCCAGGGTCTGCTCCACGCTCGGGGCGTCGAAGCCGGACGACCTCTATGCGTCCGTCGGATACGGCAAAGTCTCGTCCCGCGCCGTGCTGGACGCCCTGATTCCCCGTGAGCAGCGCGAGCATCCGAAGGCGGAAGCGTCCATTGCGTCTGTGGTTCGCCGCGTGCTTCGTCCGAGCCAGGAGACGATCAAGGTACGGGGATTCGACGACCTGATGGTGTTCCGGGCCGGCTGCTGCAATCCGATCCGCGGGGAGAAGATCGTCGGTTACGTCACCCGCGGGAAGGGCGTCTCGGTCCACGCCGCGAGCTGTCCGAACGTCGTGAACCTCTTCTACGACCCGGAGCGGCGGATCGATGTTGCCTGGGACAAGGCGAACGACGAGTCGACGTTCACGGTCTGCCTCACCATTCAGGTCGAGGATCGCCGCGGCATGATCGCCGACGTGACGTCACGCCTCGCGGACAGGAGAATCAACATCCTCAAGGTGGAAGCGTCCGCCAACAAGGACCGGCACGGCCATATCAGCGTGACGTTCGACATCAGCGACATGCAGCACCTGCAGCGGGTCATCAAGGTCGTGCGGGCCGTGGCCGGCGTGCTCGACGTCGAGCGCGTTCACCGAAAGCCGTAGGAGCCCGCGACTCGCGGCCCGGCAAGGCCGGTCGCGGGTGGGCAGCAGCAGGTTCAGCCGGGAAGCCGGACGATGGCGTCGATCTCGATCTGCGCGTTCTTCGGGAGACGTGCGACTTCGACGGCGGCGCGAGCCGGCGCCGGTTCTGCGAACCAGGTGGCGTACGCGCGATTCATGGCCACGAAGTCGTTCATGTCGGCGAGATAGACGGTCGTCTTCACGACGTCGTCGAACGTCGCGCCGGCGGCGCGGACGATGGCGTCGAGACTCCGGAGCACGCGGTGGGTCTGCGCCGCCACGCCGCCGTCGATCAACTGCCCCGTTTCGGGATCGATAGGTACCTGTCCGGAGACGAACAGAAGATCACCGGCCCTTACGGCTTGCGAGTAGGGGCCGATCGCGGCCGGTGCGCCGGTGGACGTGATTGCGGTCCGCGCCACGTGAGGTCCGGTCAGGCGGGCTTCGTGATCCGATTCGAGCGGATGCAGCGGGTGCAGACGCGCACGCGCTTGACCCGGCCGCCGACGACGGCGCGAACCGACTGGATGTTGGCCTGGAACCGCCGGCGCGTGACGTTGTGGGCGTGACTGACGTTGCGCCCTACGGCGGGTCCCTTTACACAGAATTCGCAGCGTTTCGCCATGGACTGACTCTCTCCCGGGGCCGAAACGGGAATTGTATACCACCGAGCCGCTTCGTCACCGCGAACTTCACGGTGGCAGGATCAGTCCGGCCGGCGTCGACGGACCCGCGGCGTCGCCGGACGGACCGCGTTCCGCGCCGTCGGCCGCCGATGTCCAGACCCGCTTGAGCATCGCCAGCCAGGCGCGCTCGTTGTCGCCGTCGCCCAATGCGCGTCGAGCCTCGTGGGCCCCGGCTTCCACGCGCCGCAGGACGCCGGCGGTATCGTGATCGGACAGGTGGGCGCCGTTGGTGCGGTCGGTTTCGACGAGTCGCTTCAGTTCCAGGGCCAGCCTCTGCCCGGCCGCCGTGCCGGCGGCATGCTCGTACACGATGCCGCGGCTCGCCGTCTCGTAGGTCCGGGCGAGGGCCGTCGCGGCCTGCTCGACGTCCGCGTCGACCAGACCGGGGGCGTCCGGCCGGTCGCCGGCGAGATGCTCGAGCAGCATTGCGGTCAGCCGCTGCTGGGGACCCGTCAGGCCGTGCAGCAGGGCGACGAGGAACCCGCCGTCGCGCTCGCGCTGCCGCTGGATGACGGCGGGGGGATGCGTCGTCGCCGACTCCAGGTACACGCAGTCCGGCGGGCACGCGATCTGCTTGCGTCGCTTGGCGCCGCAACACGCGGAGCAAATCCGCTCCCCGAGGGCGGGGCAGGATCGGCGCGCCCGCCGGCGACCGCAGAGCGAACAGACAGGCTTGCCCATGGCTTTTCGTCGCGGGGCTCAGCTTGGCACAACGCGCAGTCCGGATCAACGTCGGGGCATGGTGGCGCCTTCGCCCGGCGGATCTCCAGCGGACGCCTGTCCACGGGAGAGGGCGACCCGATTGCGGGAAACCGAAGTGCGGTCGTCGTCGTCTAAGTGATTGTGGCCGGTTCGATGCCGGCACGCAGTTTGCTTTTCGATGTGGCGGAAGGAGCCGTCATCATGAGCACGAAGACGAAGAATCGTATGGACAAGGCCCGCTACGACGAGCTCAGGTGCATTCTGGAGGCCCGACGCCTCGAGATCATCGGAGAGGTCCAGCACAAGATGCGGGATGTACGGGCCGAGGGAGCCGCGGCGCCGCTGCATGACGTTCGCGACGACGCCGAGACCTCCGAGGCCGATATCCAGGACGATATCGAGTTCGCCCTGCTGCAGATGAAAGCGGAGACCTTGAACAAGATGACCGAGGCGCTGTCCCGCCTCGACGAGGGGACGTTCGGCTACTGCTACGAGTGCGGGAAGGAGATCTCCAGCCGGCGGCTGCGTGCGTTGCCGTTCGCCGTGCGATGCACGGATTGCGAAGCGATCCGGGAGGTCGAGCTCGAGCGCGAGGTGCATGTGGCCCGGCGCGGGGCGGTATCATTGTTTGCCGATGTCGTCGGCTGACGCAGCGTTTCGGAGCTCGTTGCCCGGAGCGTCGCCTCGCCCGGGCGGTACACGATGAACGACGAATCAACGCGTCCGGACGCGCCGGCGTCTCCGCCGGAAGAGCCCGGGTTGTCGGTTCCGGCGGAGCTGCCGATCCTGCCGCTCCGCGACACGGTGTTGTTTCCCGGTGCGTTCATGCCGCTGGCGGTTGCGCGGGAGAGTTCCGTGCGGCTCGTCGAGGCGGCCGTCGAGGGCGAGCAGCTCGTCGGGGTCTTCACGCAACGCGAAGCGTCGGTCGAAGAGCCCGGGCAGGCCGATCTCTACGACATCGGCACCATCACGCACATTCACAAGATGTTCAAGCTGCCGGATGGCAGCTTGCGGCTCATCGTGCAGGGGCTGGCCCGCGTCAATCTGGACGGAATCACCGCTTCGGAGCCCTTCCTGCGTGCGGCCGTGCGCGCCGCGGACGAGGTCGTGTCCGACGACGATCGCCTCGAGGTCGACGCGTTGCAGCGGAACATCAAGAACAACTTCCAGCAGGTGGTGTCCCTTTCCCCCCTGCTCTCCGACGAGCTGCAGGCGTTGTCCGGGAACATCTCGGAACCGGGCAAGCTGGCCGACTTCATCGCGGCCAGTCTGGCGACGCTGGCCACGGCCGCCCGGCAGCAGGTCCTGGAAACGCTCGATGTCCGCGCCCGAATGGATCATCTGAACCGCATCCTGGTCAAGGAGATCGAGGTGCTGGAGCTCGGCTCGAAGATCCAGTCGGAGGTGCAGTCGGAGATGGGCAAGAGCCAGCGCGAGTACCTGCTGCGCGAGCAGCTCAAGGCGATAAGGAAGGAGCTGGGCGAGAACGACGATCAGGCCAAGGAGATCGAGGAGCTGCGGCAGAAGGTCGAAGCGGCAGGCATGCCGGACGCCTCGCTGAAGGAGGCGTTGCGCGAGCTCGACCGCCTCTCGCGCATGCCGGTCGCGGCGGCCGAGTACACCGTGTCGCGCACCTACATCGACTGGTTGATCGCTCTGCCCTGGAATCAGCGGACCGAAGAGAAGATCGATCTCGCGCGGACGCGGAAGACACTGGACGGCGACCACTCCGGCCTCGAGAAGGCGAAGGACCGCATCCTGGAGTACCTCGCCGTGCGGAAGCTGAATCCCGACGTGAAGGGACCGATTCTCTGCTTCGTCGGCCCGCCGGGAGTAGGGAAGACGTCGCTGGCCAAGGGCATCGCCGCGTCCATGGACCGCAAGTTCGTGCGCGTCTCGCTGGGAGGCATGCGGGACGAAGCCGAGATCCGCGGCCACCGGCGCACCTACATCGGCGCGTTGCCGGGGCAGATCATGCAGGGGCTCCGCCGCGCCGAGTCGAAGAACCCGGTGTTCATCCTCGACGAGATCGACAAGCTGGGGATGGACTTCCGGGGAGACCCTGCTTCCGCGCTGCTGGAAGTGCTCGATCCCGAGCAGAACTCGACCTTCCGCGACCACTACGTCGACCTGCCGTTCGATCTCTCCGAAGTGCTCTTCATCACGACCGCGAACGTCCTCGATCCGATCCCGCCGGCGCTGCGCGACCGGATGGAGGTCCTCGAGTTGCCCGGGTACACGGAGGAGGAGAAGCTGCTCATAGCTACCGAGCATCTCCTCGGCCGGCAAGTCGAGAACCATGGCCTGACGTCCGAGCAGGTGCGTTTCACCGAGGAGGCCGTGCGCGCCGTCATTCGCGGCTATACGCGCGAGGCCGGCGTGCGCAACCTCGAGCGCGAGATCGGCGCTCTCTGCCGCAAGGTGGCGCGGCGGCGGGCCGAGGGGGACGAGGCGCCGGTCGAGATCAGCGCCGAAGTCGTCGTCGAGATGCTGGGTGCGCCGAAGCATCTCGATGAGGAGGTGGCGCAGCGCACGAAACGACCCGGCGTGGCCATCGGGCTGGCGTGGACGCCGGTGGGCGGCGACGTGCTGTTCGTCGAGTCCCGCCGGATGAGCGGCAGCGGCACCCTCACCCTCACCGGACACCTGGGCGACGTGATGAAGGAATCGGCGCGCGCCGCGCTTTCGTGGCTGCGGGCCAATGCGTCCCGCTACGATGTCGATCCGGCCTTCTACGGCGCGGCCGAGGTGCACCTGCACGTGCCGTCGGGCGCTATCCCGAAGGACGGGCCTTCAGCCGGAGTCACGATGGTCGCCGCGCTGGTTTCCGAGCTGACCGGGCGCCCGGTGCGGGGAGACCTGGCCATGACCGGCGAGATCACCCTTTCCGGGAACGTGCTTCCCGTCGGCGGCATCAAGGAGAAGGTGCTGGCCGCGCGCCGGCTCGGGATCGTCGAGGTCGTCCTGCCGAGGCAGAACGAGAAGCACGTCAACGAGGATCTCAGCGAAGACCTGCGCCGCGAGATCGACGTGCACTACGTGTCGATGATCGACGAGGTTCTCGACTTGGCGCTGCTGCCCGCCCCGCCGGCGGCGCCCCGCGCGGAAGACCCTGCCGGCGCCGGGCAGTTGCACGGAACCGTCCAGTAGAGCCGGCCCGCCCCCGTCCTCCGCGGGCGCCTTGCCGGTCCGCGAAACCCGTCCAGCAGCCGGCGCGGCCCCCGGGGCTCCCTGCGTTCTCGCCCGGACGTGGGATGCGCATGTCCCCACGGCTCCTTCCTGCCTGTGGAAACAGGGGGGTAGGAGAGTGCCGCCCTACAACAGCCGCAGCCCCAGCACCGACTTCATGTCCGCCACCGGCCCGTCGGCGACAGCCTCCCGCGCCTCGTCCAGCGTGAAGATCTTCGGTTCGAGCACCTCGTCGGCGTCGAGCGCGAGGCGGGACTTGGCGCTGAGCCCGGTCAGGCGGTAGAAGAGCATCACCTCGTCGCAGTAGCCGGGGCTCGGATAGAAGGCGCCGATCCGCTCGACGCGCCGGGCGGTCCAGCCGGTCTCCTCCGCGCATTCCCGCCGGGCCGCCGCTTCCGGGTCCTCGCCGGGCTCGACGTTGCCGGCCGGCAGCTCCCAGATCCAGCGGTCGACGGCGTAGCGGTACTGGCGGACCAGGATTACCCGCCCCGGGT
>WTGR01000032.1 GCA_011523485.1 Acidobacteriota bacterium | reverse complement strand
GCGTCCGGCCGGATGCGAAGAGCGCGTCCGGGTCGGTTTCGGGGTCCTTGCGCGTTCGCCGTGCCACCACGGCGTCGCGCGCGTCCTCGCGCGGAAGCACCGCCTGCACCCTCAGCCCCGCCACGCGCACCGCCGGCAGGTCCTTCGCGCTGTGCACGGCGACATCGACACGCCCCTCGACGAGCGCCTCCTCGATCTCCTTGACGAAGAGCCGCTTGCCCCCGGCGCCGGAAATCGGTTTGCGCTGCAAGCGGTCGCCGCTGGTCCGGATGAAGATCAAGTCGGCGGACGGCCCGCCGGCCCGCACGAGAGCGGTGGCCACAGTCTCTGCCTGCCACCGGGCGAGGGGGCTGGCCCGCGTGCCGATCCGCACTCGTCTCACCGATTCCTCGGGGCAGCGGGCCGTGCCCCGGCACCGGCGGCTACGCGATCCGCCCGCGAGGGCCGCGGGGCGCCATCCGTGTCTTCGTCCAGTCCGAACAGTCGGCTGAGCGTGTCGGCGTCCGCGGCGACCGCGTTCTCGTTCGGCGCCGCCTTGAGCTGCTCGGTCGGCGACGAGAGCAGCTTCTCCACCAGTAGCCGCGTGATTTCGTCGACGCGGGCCTTTGCGGCCGGAGACAACGAGGCCAGCTTGGGCGCGAGCCGTTCCAGTTCCTGCTGCCGTGTCCGCTCGAAGTGCCGTCGAAGCGCCACGACGGTGGGAATGGCGCCGCGCGAGCGGAGCCAGCGCATGAAGCCGTCGACCTCCTCGCGCACCATCAGCTCCGCCCGGTCGACCTGGGTCTGCCGCCGCGCCAGGTTGTCTCGGACTATCGACTGCAGATCGTCGATGTTGTAGAGGAAGACCTGCTCCACGTCGCTGGCCGACGGCTCGACGTCGCGCGGCAGGCCGATGTCGATCATGAACAGAGGCCGGTCGCGCCGGGGCCGCATCGCCTCGGCGACCTGTGCGCGGGTGAGCAGCCAGCGGGGGGCGCCGGTGGCGGTGAGCACGATGTCGGTGGTCGTCAGCTCGGCCGTGATTCCTTCCCATGGCACCGCCACGCCGTCGACCGTCGCGGCGAGAACGGCGGCGCGCGCCGCGCTCCGGTTGGCGACGCCGATCCGCCCGACGTTCTGGGAACGCAGATGGGTGGCCGTGAGCTCCGCCATCTCGCCCGCGCCGACCACCAGCGCCCGCCGGCCGGCGAGATCGCCGAATATCTTGCGCGCCAGCGAGATTGCCGCGTAGCTGACCGAGACGGCGCCCTCGCCGAGCCCGGTCTCGCTGCGCACCCGCTTGCCGACCGTGAAGGAGGTGTGAAACAGGCGGTTCAGGGCCGCCCCGGTGAATCCCCGTTCCGCGGCGATGGCGAAGGCATCCTTGACCTGGCCCAGGATCTGCGGCTCGCCCACCACCAGAGAATCCAGCCCGGCGACCACGCGGAACAGGTGGCGGGCGGCGTCGCCGCCCTGGCGGTTGTAGAGGTGCGGGGCCAGCTCGGGTTCCGGCACGTCGTGGAACGCACTCATGAACCCCGCCAACGTCTCGGCGAGCCGCCCGGAAGTCTCGGCATGCGCGTATATCTCGGCGCGGTTGCAGGTCGAGAGGACCACCACTTCGGCGAGACCGGTGGTCTCCACGATTGCCGCCAGGGCTTCCGGGATGCCGCGGCGGGCGAAGTCGATCCGCTCCCGCAGATCGACCGGTGCGCTGTGGTGGCTCGCCCCGAGCAGAAACAGATGCATACCGCGTGTCCGGCGCGGGCCGGGAGTCGCTCCCCGCCCGACAATCGTCGCCTGCGGCTCCGATTGCCGCCCAACCGGGCCCGACCAGAAAGTCTACGCCGTTCTACGGCGCAGACTCCTGGTAGAAGTTGTGGCTGCTGGTGCCGAAGTACCCTATCGGCACGAAGTTCAGCATCAGGATCGCGAACCCGACCGTCGACAGCCAGGCCGCACGACGTCCTCCCCAGCCGAACGCCCGCCGCGCGTACAGCGAGAACGTGTACACCAGCCAGCAGAGCAGCACGGTGAAGATCTTCGGATCGAGAAGGGACATCGCCTGCACGCGCGGGTCGGCGGCGCCCGGCTGCACCTGGATCAGCCAGATGGCGCCGACCGCCAGTCCGAGGGTCAGGAACACCCAGCCGAACGTGACCGCGCGTCCGTTCATGCCGTCGAGCACCTGCAGCGACGGCAGGCGGGCGTAGAAGACGCCGAGATGCTTGCCCTTGAGCTCCTTGAAGAGGAGCACGTAGGTGACGCTTATCACGCACGCGAGAGCGAACGTCGCGTACGCCACGAGCAGCGAGAACACGTGGATCTCGAACCAGCGGCTCTCGAGCACCGGCGGCCGGGCCGCCACGTTGTTGCTGATGGCCGGAATCAACTGCAGGACGACCATCAGCGGGACGATGAAGATTCCCATGGCCCGTTCGTCCGTCGTCATCTCGGTATAGAGATAGGCGAGCGCGAGGACCCACACGAACGCCGAGATCGCGCCGGTCGTGCCGACCAGCGGCACGTGGCCGACCTGCATCGTCTGCATGCCGATGATGAAGGTGTGCACGAGGGCTCCGAACACCAGCGACACTGTCGCAACGCGTCCGGAGGAGGGGCTGCGCGTCCCGAAATGGACGGCGTAGGCCACGCCCGCCACCAGATAGAGTGCGAGCGGCGTGGCGTTCATGGGTAGCCCTCCCGGCAGTCCGGCGCCTCAGCCCCGGGGGGCGTAGTAGCCCTGCTTGGTCCGTGCGGACACCGCGTCGCGATCGACGCGCACGACGACCCGCCGCCACTGGCCGTTCCGCAGCGGGTTCGCCGAGATGTAACCGACGGAGTACTGGCTCGAGAGCTCGTCGGAAATCTGGCGGTAGATCGCGGGCAGCTCCTCGATTCTTTCCGGGAAGAACGCCCGTCCGCCGGTCTCCTGCGCCAGTTGCCGCAGCACGAAGTCCGCTTCGCGGAAACCGGTGCGGGACCGGCTGTCGTCGGACTGCAGTCCGATGGAGAAGATGGCGGTGTTCGAGCGCTTCGACAGCTCCAGGACCTCGTCGAAGCTCACCAGGCTCGAGGTGTCCTCGCCGTCCGACAGCACGATGATCGCCTCGCGCCGCAGGTCGGCCTCCCGGAGCGGCGCCTTGGCCAGCTCCCGCAGAGCGATGTAGATCGCGTTGTAGAGGGAGGTCGACCCGCCGGCCGCGGTCCGCTGGATGGCGCGCTCGAGCTGCTCCACGTCGTTGGTGAACGGTTGCAGGATGTTGACGCGGCCGTCGAAGTCGACGATCTCGGCGAGGTCTTCGGGGCGCAGCCGCTGCGCGAAGCCGATGGCCGCCTCCTGCGCCGTCGCCATCTTCTCGTCCATGCTCGCGCTGGTGTCGATGAGCAGTGCGAGCGCGATCGGCAACTGCGTTCTCGTGAAGAAGTTGATGTCCTGCTGGACGCCGTCCTCGTAGATCCGGAAGCTGGACTCGTCCAGGTCGGTGACGAAGCGCCCTTCCCGATCGGTCACCGTCACGTTGAGGGAGACGACGTCGACCCCGGCCCGGAACGACGGCGGTTGAGCCGGGATGTCCGGGGGTTGGGCGCCGGTCGCACCCGACCCGATGATGCATGCGGCGGCGATGAGCGCGGCGGCTGCCGTGGCGCGGAGAGTCATGTCGGCTTCCGTGCTGTCCCGGGCTGGATGCCGGGGCCTAGCGGTTACGGTTCTCCGGAGTGCTGAGTACGATTCCGCGCGCCGTGAGCCCGGACCCGTCCACGGTCACCGTGACCTCCTCCGGTGGAATGAGGGAGTCGGGCCGCGAATAGGCGACCAGGTACTGGTTGCGGAGCTCGGCGGCGAGGTCGAGTAGCGCCCGCTCGACGGCAGAGCTCGCGAGCAGATCCCGATGCCGCCCGCCGGTGCCGGCGGTCCCGCGCGACAGGACCAGATCCCGCTCGAATTCCTGTTGGCGGGCGTCGAAGCCTCCCCCGAACGCGCCGGTGGGCCGCCCGATTCCGAACGCAGCGCGGCGGGCTTCCACGGACAGCGCGTAGAAGGCGGCCCCACTCTCGTCGATGCGCTCGAGCACCTGGCGGGCCCGGCGGTTGCTGTAGTCGGTGCCCTCCGTGGTCAGCACCACCATCACCGGACGGTCGGCGCCGCGGCGGTCGAATCCCTCGGCGACCTCGTACACGGCGTCGAGCATGTACGCCGCCTGGCCGGACTGCGGGAAGATCCTGCCGACTCCCTCGCGAAGCCGTTCGCCGTCGCTCGTCGACGGGGCGAGAATGCGGGGCGCCCCCCCGAAGGAGACGATCGAGATCTGATTGTCCCCGTGCATGGCGTCGACGAATGCCGACAACCCGCGCCGGAAGCCGGACGCCGCTCGCACCGCCGCCTCGCTGGTGTCGACCAGAACGGCGATCTGCCGGCCCGCACCGGCGGAATCGACGCGCAGCACCTCGCGCGCGGCATCGTCCTCGCGAATCTCGAAATCGGCCGCATCGAGGTCCGTGACCGGCGCCCCGTCGGCGTCGAGCACGGAGACGATCATGAGGCGTTCCACCGACTGGGCCGAGGCCGCCGCGCCGGCGGCGATCGAGGCTGCGAGGGCGAGCGAAAACGTAACGCAGGCGTGTCGCGAAAGGGCCATTCTGTACACCGGCAGTATAGGTTCTGCTTGCCGGCCCCGTCAAGGTCGTCGCCTTGCAAAAAACCCTGTAAAAACGGGAGTTGCACGACGGTCGGGGCTTCCGCGGCCCGTTCGGGGTTTCTTGACAGCCTTCCGGCCCCGTGCAATAATCCGCGCGAATTTTCGACCGCACGTCGCACCCTTTCGGCCCGCATGGTTCCACCGTGGTGCCTCGTGTTCTTGCGACGAGCCAGAGGGGAGCCACGAGCCGGAGCCGGCAACGCGTGAAGGGTTCGCGACGATGCTAGACGCCTACATCCCGGTCTTCCTGTTCATCCTGGTGGCCATCGGCTTCGCCATCTTCACGCTGATGGTGTCCCAGGCCGTCCACACGAAACGCTACAACCGGGTGAAGTTCGAGCCGTACGAGTGCGGCATCGAGCCGGAGACCGACGCGCGCGACCGGTACAGCGTCCGCTACTACTTGGTGGCGATGCTCTTCGTCATCTTCGACGTGGAGACGGTCTTCATGTTCCCGTGGGCGGTCGTCATGGACGAGCTGGCGCTGTTCGGCCTGATCGAGATGCTGGTGTTCCTGTTCATCCTCGTGATCGGTTACGTCTACGCGTGGCGCAAGGGCGCCCTGGACTGGGCCTGACGGCAGGCCGGATCGGATAGATGGCGGACGAAACCAGGTCGCAGTCGGGGCAGGACGGAGCCGATTCCGGGCCGCAGGCCGCGGGAGCGGGGCCCAAGGGCGCGGAGAAGTCCGCGCCCTCCGCCGGCAAGCCCGCCGCCGAGGCTGCGGCCGGGAAGCCCGCGCCCAAGCCGCGGCCCAAGCCGAAGCCGAAGGCGCCGCCGGAGCCCCCCAAGGCTCCCGAGGATCAGGCCCCGCCGGACGGCATGGAGCTGCCGAAGACGGTGACCGCCGTTCAGGGCGGCGTACCGGGCGCGGTTCAGCAGGTCTCCTACTGGGTCGGCGACTGGACGGTCATCGTCGCCGTGGATCGGCTTCTCGACGTGATGCGGTTCCTCAAGGACGACGCCTCGACCCTGTTCGACTACTGCTCCGACGTGACCGCCGCCGACTGGCCGCCGCGCGAGAAGCGCTTCGACGTGGTCTACTGCCTGTACTCGACCCGGCTCCGGCACCGGTTGCGCGTCAAGGTGCGGGTCGGCGAGCAGGATCCGGTCGAGTCGGTGACGCAGCTCTGGCCCGCCGCCGACTGGCTGGAGCGCGAGGTCTACGACCAGTTCGGCATCGATATCGTGAATCATCCCGACCTGCGGCGGATCCTGATGCCGGAGCAATGGCAGGGCTATCCGCAGCGCAAGGACTACCCGCTCGAAGGTCCCGGCGAGCTGCTGATGGAGAATCCGCAGGACTGGCTGCGCGTGCGCAACCTGCCGGACGAGGCCGGCGCGGGCGCCGATGCCGACGTCGAGATCGAGTAGACCGCAGGACCCGAGCCGATGACTCTCGAAGCCCCCCGCGCCAGCACGACGCAGTTCGACACGGACGAACTGGTCATCAACATGGGTCCGCAGCACCCGAGCACGCACGGCGTGTTGCGCGTCGTCCTCAAGCTGGACGGCGAGCGGGTGGTCGACGCCGACTGCGTGATCGGCTACATCCACCGCGGCATCGAGAAGCTGTCCGAGAACCGTGACTGGACGCAGATCATCCTGCTGACCGATCGGATGGACTACGTCGCCGCGGCGACGAACAACCTCGGCTACTGCCAGACGGTCGAGAAGCTGATGCAGATCGAGG